>NZ_JAQNCQ010000295.1:0-5874 GCF_028368005.1 Geitlerinema sp. CS-897
CGCTTCGATCGTACCCGAAACGATCGAAGCGATCTCCACAACCGTTCTACCGCAGAAACCGAGCGGCAAGACGGTTAAATCCGCGAATTAGTGAGTTGACGGCGATTCTCCCGACTTACGCGGCGATTCGATCGTGCGACGCGGGCGATCGCTCGACCCTTTTTGAGGGCGGTTGTTTCCTTGAGGGCGACCTCCCTTACGCTTGAACGGTTTGTGCGAGCCGCCTTTACCTTTACGATTCTGGCTCGAACGACGTTTCGGAGGCATCGGCCCCATATCTTGGCCCCCGCGAATCGTAAGGTCTTCCCCTTGTCGGATGACGTCGAATTCCCAAA
This sequence comes from Geitlerinema sp. CS-897, assembly GCF_028368005.1. Lineage (NCBI taxonomy): Bacteria > Bacillati > Cyanobacteriota > Cyanophyceae > Geitlerinematales > Geitlerinemataceae > Geitlerinema > Geitlerinema sp. CS-897. The sequence continues at coordinate 336 of NZ_JAQNCQ010000295.1, forward strand.
AGTGCCGTAACAGCTTACCCTCGGGATATCCAGTCAACTGAACCTTGAAAAACTTAGGCGGTTGCTTAGGCTTGCGCGGGGCTTGTCGGATTTTGACCACGACGCAGTTTCGCTCTTGGGAGCAAAAAATGACTTCCCCGCGAATCGAAAAATACCCATCTTCGATTTCCGAGGCCGGAACGGGCTTTAACTGAGAATCGTCTTCGTCCTGATGGAGCGTTTCCGGCTCCCAAACGCCCACAATTTGTAAATGTAACTGACCGTCCTTCTGTCCAGTACGCGGATACACCACCCAGAGATGATCCTGCTCGAGATCGATATGGTTCTTCACCAAACTCAAAACCCGCCCGAGCAGTACCGCTTGCACGTTACCGTCCGCCGTCGCGATTTCACCGCGCGAGACCTGTTCCTCTGAAGGAACGTAACGACCTCGTACCACGCCGATGGCGCGATACTGCTTCGGTTCGCTCGGTGCGGGAATCGGTGCCGGACGTTCGGGCGGTTTTGGCTCGCTCGCCTCCGGTTGTGATGTAGCCTTCGGTGGAGGCGGGGGGGCGGGGGCGCGAGGGGGTTCGGGCTTGCGTGGGGGGGTAGGACGGTGAAGCGTTTCGGGAGCGTTCGCCACCTCAGATGGTTTGGATTCTGAGGGTTGGGAATCGGTCGGATCGATCGCTGCCGACATCGTATCGTTAGAATTTGAAAACTGATGAGAAGAGGAACTCATAAACCCTCCTGAGAGCGGAGATACATCCTTATCGGAGTTGCAGAAAAACACCAGACTCCAGAGAATGCCCGTTCGATCGGGGCATTCCTTCGGGACGGTCTGTCGTTTCCACTCGCGGCCGACAATAACCCAATACTTAAGTATCAGTCTGCCTATTGTACTAAATGCAATTCAGCCTTGAGAGCGTCCGCAACGTTTGACAAGTTTTTTTGAAAAAAAATTGAAGTTCGCCGGAAAACTCCAATTTTTATCGGAATTTGAGTTCGCTCCCTCCCTCAGAGATGGGATTTCGTGCCGCTACCTCGACGTTGTGGCTTATAGCACAATTAGATATTTTTGTCAACCCTCGTTGTCTCACGGTTGCGCCGCGTCTAACGCTCCGGTCCGAACCTCTAACGTGAGGGGTTCGCCGTTGCGCTTGAGTTCGAGCGTTAACGCACGATCGACTTCCATTTCGGCAACCGCTTGCTGAACCTCGTCGGCGGTTTTTACGGCTTCGCCGTCGATCGCCAGAAGAACGTCGCCAGCACGAAGTCCCGCTTCAGCCGCTGGAGAATTCGCCATCACGCGAACGATGAGAATGCCCTCGTCTTCCTCGACCGTCAAGCCACTATTGGGGTTGCGGTTGAGACTGTTTTTGATCTCCGGCGTCAGCGCCACCATTTGAATGCCCAAATAGGGATGTCGAACGCGACCGGTGGCGATCAGTTCTTCGGCGATGCGAGAGACCGTATTCGAGGGAATGGCAAAACCGAGACCTTGGGCGTTTTGAATGATGGCCGTGTTCATGCCGATAACGTCGCCGTTCTGGTTGAGTAGCGGCCCGCCCGAGTTGCCGGGGTTGATGGCGGCGTCCGTTTGGATAAACTCGACGCGCTTGTCGGGAACGCCGATTTCACTGCTCGATCGCCCCGTAGCACTGATGATTCCCGTCGTGACCGTATTGTCGAGTCCGAGGGGGTTGCCGATGGCGATCGCCCATTCTCCCGGTTGCAAGCGATCGGAATCGGCAAAACTCAACGTCGGCAGGTCGTCGGCCTCGATTTGTACCACAGCTACGTCTGTAATCGAGTCGCTGCCGACAACGCGGCCGTCGAAGGTACGACCGTCCTTAAGCGTTACCGTAACTGCATCTGCCCCATCGACCACGTGAGCGTTGGTGACGATGTGACCGTTCGTATTGAGAACGAAACCGGAACCCGACCCCCGCTGAACTCGCTCTTGAGGGACTTGAGGGACACCGAAAAACTGCTGGAGAAACGGATCGTCAAAGGGTGTCAGACCTTGAGGCGATGTGACCGTACGTTCGGCGTCGATGCGAACCACCGCCGGCCCGACCCGGTTGACCGCCTCGGTGACGAAGTTCGTTGGTGTAATGGGTGCGGTTGCAGTCGTTTCGGGGGGTGGCGATGCAGTCGTCGAGTCGGCCGTTGTCGGTGTAGGGGTCGCGACGTCCGATACCGCCGAGGGCGTCTCTGCCATCGGCGAAGAAGGCGTTAACCGTTCGTTGGCGACCCAAGCCACGCCACCGCCGAGCAGAAACACGGCAAGATAAGCCAAGGCGCGAAATTTCGGAGAAGAAGACTGTGGCACGTCTGAAGGGGAAGTTTGTGAGCTGTAACGCTCGGATAAGTTTGCAGGTGTGGGCAAGATAAATTCACCTCGTAGATCGATCTTACTAAAAAGACGGAAAAGACGGAAAAGACGACTCGAGTAGGACTGACGCAATTCGGTACTAATTCCCTTAAATCCAGAAGTGGGCGGGCGTTTCCCAAACGACAAACTGGGTGACTGCGTATGTCCGGTCGAGGAAAACGTCAGTCCGAGTCAAACTGGGTGTGAAGAGCGCCGGGTTTGAGGAACCGACCCATTGGGCTAACTTGCTCGGACTGACTGATTATCAGAATAAACATCAGATATGACAAAACAATGACAAGGCGATCGCAATTCTGTGACGGGTTTCGATCGCCTCGTTCGGAGATTTCACGCACGGGCTGATACTATTTGATAAAGGGATCGGTCGGCAGAGCGATCGAGAGCCGAACGAGCGTGTCAAACCTGAAAACCCTCGTTTCCAACTGCGGTCGAAGGTCGTTTTCTCAACGGCCGGTCGTCTCCGTCACGTCCTCTCGACGCCATTTTCTCGACCCCGACCTCTCGAGACAGCCAACCTCAAACTTTCCCACATGATAGCTGGTTTGTACGCACTCCCCGATCTCAAAGCGGCCGTCGAGGCCGATCCCGAACGCTGGCGTCCGCTGGTGTTCACCAACGGCTGTTTCGATCTCCTGCATTGCGGTCACGTGCGCTATCTCCACACCGCCAAACAACTCGGCCGCGCCCTCGTCGTCGGTCTCAACAGCGATCGCTCGGTGGCTGCCATCAAACCGCAACCCCCAGAATTCCCCCCGCGCCCGATCGTTCCCCAAGAACAACGGGCAGAACTCCTCGCTGCCCTCAAACCCGTAGATGGCGTCGTCATTTTTCCGGAAACCACGGCAACGTCGACGATCGAAGTCTTACAACCCGACATTTACGTCAAAGGGGGCGACTATCGACCCGACAGCCTCCCCGAAGCCCCCGCCGTTCGGGCCTGTGGCGGCCGCGTGCAGCTCGTCGAGATCGAAATTCCCCAATCGAGCAGCGACATTATCCGTCGTATTCTGCGAAAATAAAAAGTTCCAGTGACAGTCCACCCAACAGGCTCATGACCGATCCCACCCTCTCGAGTCCGCTGACTCTCGACTCCGAACGTGGCATCGACTACACCCCCCTTCAGACGCTCCTAGCCGAAGAACGGTTCCGAGATGCCGACGATTTGACCCGCCAGTTGCTCTGTCAGCTCGGTGGTGAAGACGCTGCCGCACGGTCGTGGTTGTATTTTACGGAAGTCGATAACATTCCCGCCACTGACTTACAAACCATCGATCGCCTGTGGGTCGCCTACTCGAACGGAAAATTCGGGTTTTCCGTCCAGCGCAAGTTATGGCTGGGCGTTCGCAAAAACTGGGATAAACTCTGGCCGAAACTCGGCTGGAAAACGGGCAATAGCTGGACTCGTTTTCCCCAAGAATTTACCTGGGACGCGAGCGCACCGAAAGGCCACCTCCCCCTGTCCAACCAACTTCGCGGCGTGCGTGTCTTAGCGGCGCTGTTCGACCATCCAGGGCTGCAATAACCCCCGATTTTGAGATAATTGTTTGCCGCGCCAACTGTCATGACCGAGATCGATCGAGAACAACAACGCCTTCAAGCCCTGGTTGACTCCGGCTTGCTCGAGATGGAATCGATTCCCCCGTTCGAGGAAGCCGTGCAAACGGTGGCTCGAGCGCTCGACGTGCCGATCGCCGTCGTGGGCTTGCTCGATCGCGATTGGCAGTGGATTACCGCCCGGTCTCTCGACGCGAGAGAAGACCTCACCGCCCTGGCGACGCTAAAGCGCACGAAACGGAGCGAGTCGTTCTGTAACCACATCGTCGAAACGCAACAACTGCTGTCGATTCGCGACACGGCCTCTCATTCGGAATTCGCCCATCGATTTCTGGTGGGACAGTACGGCGTGCGAGCGTATCTCGGCGTCCCCCTCGTTTCGGCGGCGGGACATTGTTTCGGTACGTTGGCGGTGATGGATTTAGCGCCGCGCCGGTTTGCCAAACGCGAAGTTCAGTTTGTCGAACTGGCCGCGCGACTGGCCATGCGAGAGGTCGAACGGATGTACGCATCGATCGAAACCCTAGCCGAAACGCGATCGCCGATGCCGACGCCTGCGACCCCGATCGCCACCTCTAGCCCCCTCGAAGATATCCTCTCGACCAATCAGATCAAAACCGAACTGCTCGATCGCCTGCTTCAAGAATTGCGAACTCCCCTCACCTCGGTCATGGGAATGACGAGCGTTCTCAACCGCGAAATTTACGGACCCCTGCGGCGCAAACAAAAGGAATATTTAAAAATCATCCACGATAGCGGTCAGTATTTGCTCTCTCTCGTCGAAGAGATTTTAATGTTGCGATCGCTCAAAGAATCGAGTGCGGCGCGATCGCTGACCTCAATCGATATGGAAATGCTCTGTCAGCAAGTCCTGAAAACCCTCGAACCCGTCGCCCGACGCCGAGAACAGCAAATCAACGAGTCCGTCGAAGCCGTCGATCGCATTTGGACGCTCGATAAAGATTTAGTCCAACAAATTCTCTATCACGCCGTCTCCCGCGTCGTTCACGCCGCCGAAACCGGATGCACGGTGCGCGTGCGCGTTGCCCGGACGCCCGAAGACGCCATGGAACTGTCCGTGTGGGCATCCCATCCCTGGTTGGGGGAAAGTCTTCCTGCCAGCGAGTTAGAACTCTGTGGCATTCCCGTTCCCGAGAACGTCGCCGAACCGAACGACGGGGTTCTCGACGACTCGACCCCCCTACCCGGTCGCATTCTCGCCTGGGAAGAGAACGACCGCGATCGACAGGCGATCGCGGTTCTGCCAGAATTAGAAAAAATACCCCTCGAACGCTCTCGAGAGAAACTGGGCTTGTTGTTTGCCGCCCAACTGGTGCGCCTGCACGGTGGCACGATGACGGTTCGGGGATCGCCGAAAACCGGATATCGCTATGTCGTGACGTTACCCAATCGCGCGTAACGGAACGGCCGATCGGTGTCGAACCGCGCCCACCCCGGTCAGTCCTGCCGAGTCTCGGGCGTCGCTCTACCAAGATTCGTCGCAGCGCTCCAACCATAGCCAATAGGCTTGGTTGGTGGTGAAGCGGCGGTGAGTTTCGGTGCATCCCCTGAACAATGCGATAGCGAGAGAAGGGGATAGCGCCG
>NZ_JAQNCQ010000296.1:0-38655 GCF_028368005.1 Geitlerinema sp. CS-897
CCTGGCTCGGCCTTGGCTTTTTTCCGATTAGACAAGCTCACTTACCCACTGGCTTCTCTTTCTCTTTTAGCTTGGCGACTTGTCCTGGCTTGTGCCATCCCCCTTTCGTCGTACTTTGGCCGTTACGCTAAACAGATACTATCGGGACAAGGGGTTGGGGGTTGAGGGTAAACTGTTCACTTTGGCAACCGAAAGACATCGGCGAAAATGGCGCGATCGCTCGGACGCCGTTCGGGATGCGGGGAATCGTACACCACCATCAACCCGTCTTCCTCGAAACAGGGAAATAGGGTCAAGCCTTCGGCGTGGTCTGCCCCGATGGTAAACGGCAGGTTGAAGAGGAGCTTCAAAATGCCCGATTCTCCGTCCCAAAGGGTATCGCCATCGTGTTCTAAAACGTCTTTGAGGCGAAACACCTGCATTGCCCCTTCGAGATCCATTGTCGGGCCGCCGAGGACGATTAAATCGTCGCCGTGAAAGCAGAGTTCGCGAATTCCCAATCCGTTTAAATCGACGAAATGCTTGCGGTAACAGCGGCCGTCGTCTAACTCCCGTAGGGTCAACTGACCGGTTTCGGAGGCTTCGACTTGGATTTCTATGACGATCGCCCAACCGCGCAAAACGGGGCCGCGCAAGCCGAGAAAGATGCGATCGCCCCGCACGGCCAAGCCTTCGATATCCAAGCCGTTATCTTTTGAGGGCAGTTGCATTTCAACAAACGGCCCGAGATGCTCGTCTTCCTTTAAGGTGTCGAGTAACAGGTTGCTCGCTTCGGTTCGGGTTAACGCCGCTGCAAACAGGCGATCGCCTGCGTCGTCGGAGGTGGCACAGGATTTGACAGGTTGGCCGTGGAGAATGGGAATGCGAACGAGCAGGTTGCGATTGGCGTCTCGCTTGATTTCCGAGAGCCGTTCGAGGTCTTTTTCGGTTTTCTTACCTTTGGGTTTCTTGCGCTTGAAGCTGTGAGACCCCACCACCCAAAGATAGCCGTCGGCGTAGTCCATGCCTTCGATGTCGATTTCCGAGTCGTCGATGAGTTCGACAAATTCTTCGATACGAAACAGTTGGTGTGCGCCGTAGACTCCCGGTTCGAGGGGGGAAAGGCGTTCGATGGAGGTCAGTTCGTCAGACCCCAGCCAAAGGCTACCGTCGGGGGTTTTGGCCACGGCGGACAGTTCGCCGATGAGGTCGTCGGAGTCGCGATCGAATTTCAGGAGGATACGGCTGAGGAGAAAGGGGTCAGACACGGTGACATTGCGTTGAAGTGACAGGTTCAGGGTATTACCCCTCGAGGGCGATCGTCATCTTTCGGAGGTTAGGCATTGGAGACGTTCAGAGAAGCGATCGCCTTTTACCGCGATCGGCGAGCAGTCAAGAGGTTTTATTACTTTTTTGTGATTTAAGAATTACTACAAAATCCTTTCTACGTAACCGTTATAGGCTCGTTCTTTAACTTAATTACTCAATCGACAAATACGACACTAAAAATAACAGAGCATCGATCGCGCCATTTTGCTAAAAACGCTACAATTCGTAATGTTTCGAGATAAGATAGAGCGCGATCGCCATAGAGCAGGTTTTCTAATCGAAGGGCGATCGAATTGAAAGCCAACAATTCCAATTTAAAGTTTACTGCGTACCCATATGTTTGAAAATCGAAATCAAGATCCGACTGATTTCACGACAGACCACGCAGTCACCTTTCATCAAGCGGGTTTCGTTTCCCCCGTCCGACCCGAGTTTCGTCTGTCTCGCTACGATTTTGAAACCGTCAAACTCGACGAAACCGGACGGGAACTGACCCGAGAACGCAACGAAGCCTTCTATTTCACCGAAGTTCTCGCCAAAGACGCCCCCCTCGACACGGTGGCGATTCCCGGCGGACGCTTCCTCATGGGTGCGCCAGAAACGGAAGAGAATCGATCGCCGCGAGAACGGGGACAGCGACAAGTGGCGATCGCGCCGTTTTACATCAGCAAATATCCCATCACGCAAATTCAGTGGAACGCCGTCGCCAAGTTACCGAAGGTGAACCGTCCGTTACCGCTGAAACCCTCGCTGTTTAAGGGCTACGCGCGGCCAGTGGAAAACGTCTCTTGGTACGAAGCCGTCGAATTCTGCGATCGCCTCTCCCTCAAAACCGGACGCCTCTACCGCCTCCCCAGCGAAGCGGAATGGGAGTACGCCTGTCGCGGCGGAACCACGACGCCGTTTTACTGCGGGGACAGTCTCACCACCAACCTGGCCAACTGCGACGGACGGACGCCTTACGGAAACACGCGCCTGGGTCGGTTTCGCGGTCGTACTACCGTCGTGGGGAGTTTCCTTCCCAACCCCTTCGGACTCTATGACATGGTGGGGAACGTTTGGGAGTGGTGCGCGGATACGTGGCATCACAGCTACGACAGCGCACCGGCGGACGGTCGCATCTGGGTCAGTGGCGGCGACGAAACCTCGCGGCCGCTACGGGGTGGGTCGTGGATGTTCTTCCCCGGTTACTGTCGTTCCGCGACGCGAATTCACTACAGCCCCGAGTTTCGCAGTTATAACGTCGGGTTCCGCGTGGTGTGTGGAGCGGCGAAAGTGGGTTAGTCCCCATGAATCTGCGGGACAGAACAACAGAGGCGAAAACCGTCGTAGTAGGAACGACAAACCGGCTCGAGCCGAACCCGATGGGTCGAACGGCAGTCCCACGGAGTATTCAACCAAGAACCTCCCCGTCGAACCCGAGATTTTCGCCCATCGCGATCGTCGTCAATCCAAGGACTGCCATCAGTGGGTGCGCCGTCGTAGCTGCCGTGCCACTGGTCGTAACACCATTCCCAGACGTTACCGTGCATATCGTACAGTCCAAACGCATTCGCAAGGCGGTAACGGCCTGCAACTGTTGTTTCTTCTGCATCTAACCGTTTGAAATTGGCCACTTCTGGAGTTATCGTTTCGCCGAAGTGGTAAGGCGTTGTCGCTTCTGCACGGCAGGCATATTCCCATTCCGCTTCACTCGGAAGACGATAGGGTCGTCCGGTTTTTTGAGCTAAACGCTGGCAAAATTCGACGGCTTGAAACCAACTGATGCTTTCAACGGGTCGTTCGTCCCCTTGGAAATATGCAGGGTCAGGCTCGAGATCGCATTTGACCTTGGGAAGCCCAGTCGCCACAGCTTGCCACTGGGCTTGTGTCACGGGATATTTCCCCAGGAAGAAGTCTGGGACAGTCACGTCATGTTGGGGATGTTCTTCGTGGTTTCCGACTCCTTCAGGCGCTCCCATGAGGAACGTCCCGCCAGGAATCCAGACCATTTCCAAGGTTACGCCGTCGCTCAACTCTTCACGGTATTGTCGAGCGGTGCGCTGGCGGCAACGGAGGATGTATTGTGTGGTTGGGTACATCATTCAGATGGAGAGTTTCAAAGATCGCGACAGAATCTATACGGCGGAGCAGCAGACGCGAAAACCGATACGGTAGTAATAGTAGGACTGATAAGCTGTAGGATGGGCCTCACGAAACGCAGATCGGCAATCCCCTGGTAAGCTGGCCCAATAACCACCCCGAACAAGGCGAAAATCTTCAATTTTTATGTATTTTTTAGGGAATTTGCCGTCAATCAAAGGACTGCCATCAGTGGGTGCGCCCTCGTAATTGTCGTGCCAAATATCGAGACACCATTCACCGACGTTGCCGTGCATATCGTAAAGACCGAAAGCATTGGCTGGGAAGCTTCCGACATCAGTAATTTTGTTGCGATAGCGTCCTTTCAGAGCGTTGCCATAGATGTATTTGCCGTTATAGTTGGCGAGGTCGGTCGTAATCGTTTCTCCAAAGGCGAACGGAGTGGTCGTTCCGGCGCGGCAAGCGTATTCCCATTCGGCTTCGCTGGGGAGTCGATAGTCACGTCCGTAGGGGAACTCATCTTGACGAGCTAGGGGAAGCAGATCTCCTCGGGCTTTGTAGGATTGTCGATAGTCGCGTCCGGTCGCCTGTGAGAGACGAGCGCAAAACTCCATGGCCTCGTAGCAATTGACATTGGTAACAGGGCAGTTGTCTCCTGGAAACCAAGACGGATCTAAATTGAGACTTCGATCGATCTTCGGAAGTCCCATCGCTACAGCTCGCCACTGGGCTTGTGTCACGGGATATTTCCCCAGGAAGAAGTCTGGCACGGTCACTTCATGCTGGGGATAAGGAAAACTCTGACCATAACGAGACGAATGCTCTTCACCTTCGGGCGCTCCCATGAGGAACGTACCGCCAGGAATCGCGACCATTTCTAACGGGACATTGTTCGGTAAGATTTCGACGAACTCGAAGGCTCGACCCGGACGGCGGTGAATGACAGCTTCTGAATCGACCATTTCCAACCGCGCCGTTTCAAAGTAAAACGATCGGAGACCCATAGTTTCTTCGCTACTGGAGATCTCCGGTTCGGGCGCAGGCTCAAAGTAACCTTCATCAAACTCGAAGGTTTCTAAGGGAGGAAATAAGGCGAGCAGTTCGGGAGTCATTCGCAATGGTGGCGATCGCTAACAGTACTTGTAGTATATATACTACAAGTATAGCACAATTGCGATCGACGGTTGAGATTAAGGCAATTCTCATATCGTCTCTTTGAGGAGATGTCTGATGAGGACGAACGCCCACGCGATCGCCCTTTTCTTTTCTTACCCGTTGTCTAAATTTTCAATCTCCACCGGATCGATCGCCTCGGCTGGTTCGTAGCCGAACACGCGAGAATAGAAGTAAAACTCTGCATCCAAGGCGCGTTTGATAGTCTCCGCTTGGCGAAACCCGTGTCGTTCCCCCTCAAAGGGAACGTAAGCCACCGGTAAACCTTTCTCCCGCAACGCCTCCACCATCTGTTCGGCTTGACTCGGCGGAACCACTGTATCTTCTAACCCGTGGAAAAAGATCGCCGGACAGGACAGGCGATCGGTAAAATGAATCGGCGATCGAGGTGCGTTTTCTAGGGACGTGACTACTGACGTCCCTAGAAAAACGATAACGTGTGTTTCTCACTCGATCTCACTTCGGACGAGGGTTAGTCGAAGATAAATTCGCTACCGCGAACGGGGGGATTTCCTCCAGTCCGGTTGAGGGTGTCGAGACTCGTGTTGTAGGGATTAATCAGATCGGGAGTACGAAGGTAGGGATCGTTAGTTATCTGCTGAGTCATCACGTCTCGGTACACTTCGTACACGAGTTCGCCATCGCGGGCGATTTCGTTTTCCGTCCACGAAAAGAGCAGCCATTCCAACTGACGTTCGATGCTGCGGTTGGTAAAAAAGTCGCGATCGTGTTCGAAGTAGGCGCGATCGAACGCTTCGGGAATGGTTAGTGTCCGCAGGCGTCGAGTTTCGACCCCCGGAACGGTGGCTTCGCGATCGCTTAGTTGAGCCAAGCTTGCTGGAGACAGTCCGAGCGTTGCTGCGACGGCGATACCGATCGCACTTGTTAAACCCGTCCAACGGTTCATGGACATCACCTCATCGTTTCTGTGGATACGCGTTTCCTTGCGCCGTCTTACGGCGCGGAGTTGCCTCGCTGTTCCGATGGTAGCTCACCGCACGCCCCCTGCAAACGACCGAACCCCAGTTTCTCCCGCGAAACCAGGGTTCTCGGCTATTGACGTGGCGATCTTAAGACGACGCGACGATCGCCCGATCGCGCCTAGTCTTTCCAGTGAATGCACATTCCGGGGCAAGAATCGATCTCGTTTTGGATGTCGTCTTCGTCGGCGCCTGTGGAGTCATGCACTTCAGCCAGGTTCTCGTCGTCCATTTGGAAGACTTCGGGCAAGCTACTGGCGCACTGCATACAGCTCGTGCAATCTTCTTTGTCAACGTAAACTGCTCTAGCCATGTGTTCTCCTCATTTATGACCGTTCTCGATGATACCAAAATTCGAGTATATTTTTATAAAACTGTATAGCGATAAAAATATTTGCGCATATAACACAAAAACATGATATAATTAAAAATTCTGGACAAATACCGTCGTAGGGTGCCGTGACGGGGGCGGAAAAGGTTGGAAAAATCCGCAAAAGTAACATTACCGCGTCACGCACCGCGCCCAACCGAGAAATGGGGGTTGGTGTTGACGCGGGAAGCCCATTTGCTTGAATTCTGCAACATTTTCTAGCCTGCGAACGCACCCTACTCGGCAAAACCAAACGAATTATACAGAAAGCCTCAGAGAATAAGCTGTATTATCACGATCTCCAGGTGTAAAAATCCTCAAAAAGTAGGTTCCTGCACCTAACGTGATATCATTTGAAATCGAACTACTGGAAGACCAGGTGTCAGAGATTGATTCCCCTGAATCAACTTCCCCATTATTGTTACTATCGAAAATAATTTGGGAGTCGATAGTATCGCTTAAACCATCAACAAAGTAGGAAACATCAGATGTTTCTACCAGTTCAAAACGATAGAAATCATCACGATCGACACTTCCAGAAAAATCATTTAATAGAAGATCGCCTCCAAGAACGCCAAGATTTAAAGCTGTATTTAGATTGTTTCCCGGATCGCTTGGCGTAGTAATATTTCGAGCCTCTTGACTTAGGGTTAGTGAATAAGATGTGTTATCACGATCTCCAGGTGTAAAAATCCTCAAAAAGTAGGTTCCTACACCTAACGTGATATCATTTGAAATCGAACTACTGGAAGACCAGGTATCGGAGATTGATTCCCCTGAATCTACTTCTCCATTATTATTGCGATCGAGAATAATTTGAGAATCGACGGTGTCGCTTAGACCATCAATGAGATAATTAATATCACTGGGCTGTGTCACCTCAAAGCGATAGAAATCATTGCGATCCACACTTCCGACAAAATCATTTAAAATCTGCGTTCCCGTTAAAACACCCAAGTTGAGAGCATCCCCAGGAGAGTTACCCGGATCGCCTGAAGGCGGTGGCGTTGAAGAACCGCCAACAAAATCGTCGCTACCAATCAGAGAAGACGCGACGTTACTTAGCGTCATCAACTGTGCGCCGTTGAGGAAAATCAGCGTCGAAGTACTCGATGCTTGAATTTGCAAATTCGCAAACGAAACGCCATCGGGAAGACGAACTTTATCGACCCCATCTTGGAAATCCGTCACGACATCAGTTCCCTGCACCCCCGAAGACGCCAGGATAAATTGGTCTGAACCCGTGCCACCCGTGAGGGTGTCGAAGCCGCGTTCTCCACCTAAAACGTCGTTTCCGCCTTCTCCCAAGAGAATGTCGTTATCCTGACCGCCTAAAATCGTGTCGTCTCCGTCGCCACCGAGGAGGTTGTCGCTTCCTAAGTTGCCAAACAGCAGATCGTTTTCCGTTCCCCCCTCGAGGCGATCGTTGTTTTGTCCCCCGGCTAAAGTGTCAGCACCGCCGCCGCCGTTGATGACGTCATCCCCAGCATTACCGAAATAGATGCGTCCGGCGGCGTCGTCTACGGCGATATCGTTTCCGCCGAGGAGAACGATCGCATCTGTTGAAGGCGAACCCTGTAACTGCGCGATTTCACCGCTGGGGAGTTGCGCGAAGTCGATGATATCGTTGCCGTTGGTGGCAATTCCGAAGTCAAATCCGGCTTGGGTTGAAATACTGAGAACCATGATGGTGGGTCTCCTGAATAAGTCTCACGGTTTTCTCGCGAAAATATGGCGATTTTTACGGATTTACGCCGAAAATTTCACAAAAATTCACCTCAAGGGAAACCGAGGGGGATGTGGTAACATCCACTTTTTGACGCTAAGCGTGGGATGTTTTCGGGGTTTGTACGCTCGATCGCTCCTCCTGTTTTGTGTCAGTCGATCGCACAATTCTTAAGGTTTCGATCGAGCCTGGTTTAGACGATCGCACTCCTGCCATGTCGATCGCCGCCCCCACAGACTCACCCACAAACTTAGAGAAACATTGAGAACTCTCGGCCGCGACCCGAACGACCCATTAAACTAGAGACTTGTTCCGTTATTGCCAGCCGAAGAGACTCGATGAGTGCATCCGCGCGCCCCGATCCCCGAAGAAGACCCGACGACAGCCAAATCCCCAACGCAGACTATCGGCACGTGAATCGGGAAGACCTCACGCCGATGATGCAACATTACGTCAACACGAAAGAAGAACACCCCAACGCAGTGGTGCTGTATCGCGTCGGCGACTTCTTCGAGTGCTTTTTTCAAGATGCCATCACCGTCTCGCGGGAACTAGAACTCGTTCTCACCAGTAAAGATAGCGGCAAAAACGTCGGACGGGTTCCCATGACGGGAGTGCCGCACCACGCCCTCGATCGCTACGCCGCCATGTTAGTCGAAAAAGGCTTCGCCGTGGTGGTGTGCGACCAAATCGAAGACGCGGCGACAGCAGCCTCGGAACGGCGCATGGTGGAACGACAAATCACGCGGATTATCACCCCCGGAACCGTCATCGAAGACGGAATGCTCAACGCCACTCGCAACAACTTTTTGGCGGCGATCGTCATCGTTAAAAACAATTGGGGCTTGGCCTATACAGACATTTCTACGGGGGAGTTTTACACCACCCAAGCGCAGCATCTCGAACAACTGGCGCAAGAATTGCTGCGACTGCAACCGTCAGAAGTTTTGATTCCCACCAACGCCCCCAATCCGGGGAGTCTCGTTCGTCCCGGCGAATCCTCCGACGAGTTACCCGCCGAACTCCCGACACAGTTTTGTTACTCGTTGCGGCCACAACAGCCCTTTAGTTCCGCTGAGAGCAAACAACGCCTGTTACAACGGTTTAAACTCCGATCGCTCGAAGGCTTGGGATGCGATCGCCTGCCTTTAGCGGTTCGCGCCGCCGGGGGTTTGCTGGAATACTTAGAAAATACCTTCGAGCAGGACTTTACCGATCGACGCAGCGGGTCAAATCTAGAATCTCGGACGATTCCCCTGCAACCGCTCAAAACCTACGCGATCGCCGATTACCTAGTTCTCGATTCCCAAACCCGCCGCAACCTGGAAATCCTCGAAACGGTGCGGGACGGAACCCGCTACGGCTCGTTACTCTGGGCGTTAGACAAAACCCGAACGGCGATGGGATCGCGGGCGTTGCGTCGCTGGCTGTTACAACCCCTGCTGAGCGTTCGGGGTATCCGGGCCAGACAAGATACCCTCGAAGAACTGGTGGGCAACCCCACCTTACGCCAGGATTTACAATACTTACTTCGTCAAATTTACGATCTCGAACGACTCACCGGGAGAGCCGGATCGGGAACCGCCAACGCCCGAGATTTGGTGGCGATCGCCGATTCGATCGTCAAACTCCCCGAACTGGCGGAACTGGCCGAAAAAGGCAAATCTCCCTATCTCGTCGCCGTACAAAAGGTTTCGCCAGAGTTAGAAGCCTTGGGGCGCAAACTCCACGCCCACCTGGTCGAATCGCCGCCGCTACACTTGAAGGACGGAAACCTGATTCGACCGGGAGTCAACCCGCAACTCGACGAAATGCGGGAAATGGTAGGGGGCGATCGCCAATGGATCGCCAACTTAGAAACCAGCGAACGGGAACGCACGGAAATCTCAAACCTGAAAGTCGGGTTTAACAAAACCTTCGGCTACTACATCAGCATTCCGCGATCGAAAAGCGATCTCGCCCCGCCAAACTACATCCGCAAACAAACCCTCACCAACGAAGAACGCTACATCACCCCCGATCTCAAAGAGCGAGAAGCCCGCATTCTCACCGCCCAAGAAGATCTCAATCGCCTCGAATACGAACAGTTCGTACAGTTGCGATCGGAAGTGGGCGAACAGGCCGACTTAATCAGACACGTGGCGCGAGCGGTAGCGGCGCTGGACGTACTGTGTGGGTGGGCGGAACTGGCGACAGAACAGGGATATTGTCGCCCACAGGTCATCGAATCGCGAGAAATTACTATCGAAAACGGCCGTCACCCCGTCGTAGAACAGTCGCTTCCGCCCGGATTTTTCGTTCCCAACTCCGCATATTTAGGATGTGAGGAGACAGAAAACCGGCCGGATTCAATTATCCTCACCGGCCCCAACGCCAGCGGCAAAAGTTGTTATCTGCGTCAGGTGGGGCTGATCCAGTTGATGGCACAAACGGGGAGTTTCGTTCCCGCCGACGCCGCGACCTTGGGAATTTGCGATCGCATTTTTACCCGCGTCGGCGCAGTGGACGATTTAGCCACGGGACAGTCCACCTTTATGGTGGAAATGAACGAAACGGCGAACATTCTCAATCACGCCACGTCTAACTCCTTAGTTTTGCTCGACGAAATCGGACGGGGAACCGCCACGTTCGACGGACTGTCTATTGCTTGGGCGGTGGCGGAACATTTGGCCGCAGACGTGCGATCGCGCACGATTTTCGCCACCCACTACCACGAACTCAACGAACTGGCGTCGATTTTACCCAATATCGCCAACTATCAGGTGACAGTGAAGGAACTTCCCAACGAGATCGTATTTTTGCACCAAGTTCGTCCCGGCGGTGCCGATCGCTCTTACGGAATCGAAGCCGGACGCTTGGCGGGGTTGCCCTCCTCGGTGATCGATCGCGCCCGACAGGTGATGAGACAGATCGAAAAACACAGCAAAATCGCGGTAGGCTTGCGAAAAGGCGCGTCCAAAAGCAAAGTCGACGAAGCAAACGGAAGCTATCGCGTCGGCGACCCCCCGTTTGCCGAACAATTGGACATTTTCGCTGACGAATTCAGGAGAAGCCCTACCGAAGTACGGGCGGAGTCCAATGACGAATTTAACTGATTTGAAAACGTGGCTGACATGGGGCAGGCGATCGCTGTCTGCTCTCGTGACGGTCGGAGTGGCGATCGACCTCTCGATCTTACTGGCGCGGGCTGAGGAGTTTCAACCGCCCGATCGCGGCACCCCCGGACGCTTAGAGGGGGCGGGTACGCGGCTGCTCGAACCGGGAGATTTCCAACCGCCCGACGAAACCCTGTTAGACGTGACGCGAGGGGCGTGCGACTTAGATCTCGAGGAGACCTCAACGCCGCTAACGCCTCTAGTTCCCGAAAACGATTTCGGGATCACGTTGCAAGGCTATCCGACATTTTTCGTCTACGTTCCCGAACTTCCCGATACGGCGGCGATCGAATTCGTCGTGACAGAGTGGGAGTTTAGCGAAACCGAATCGGGAACTGATGTCAGCGATCGCGACCTGTACGCCACCACCGTCGACGCGCCCGAGGAAGCCGGTATCTTAGCCTTGACGCTTCCCTCCCAAGACGAAGCTGGCAACACCATCGAACCGTTACGAGTCGAGGGAAATTATACCTGGTTCGTGCGCGTCATTTGCGACGCGGAGCGCCCCACCCGTTACGGTCCCGATATTTGGGTCGAAGCCTGGGTCAAGCGGTTGAATCCGAGCGATCGGTTCGCCGCCACCCTCGCGAGCGCGACATCCCTACAACGCCAGGAACTCTATGCAGAAACAGGAGTTTGGTACGACGCCCTCGCCACTCTAGCCGAACTGCGCCGAGACGATCCCACGCCAGCAGTCGATGCGGCTTGGCGAGAGTTGTTGGAGTCGGTGGGGTTAAACGAAGTTGCAGACGAGTCGCTATCGGGCGATCGCTGAGTTGCCAAAACAAGAAACCCAATATCCTCGAGATACCGGGTTCCTGACTGAAATTGAGGTGTTCGGAAAAACAGTCGAACTCAAGCGGTTTGTTCGCGACGTTTGAGAAGACCCAAACCACCGACGACTAACAACGCCAACGCCGAAGTCGGTTCGGGAACGCTTTCGGTAGAGGGTTCTTCAACTGGTGCGAAGTTTCCAGCCATGACCATGCCGTCGTTGATGCATTCTGCGAACAAGTGCGCCATGAAGTCGCCGTCCGGTAACAGCGAGCGATCGAAGCTGAAGCCAAAGGTATAGTCACCGCTAGCGCCAAAATGACCGAAATCTAAGCCCGCTGCGCCCAAAGCTGTGCTGTCAAGCATGGCGATATCGCCGACTTTCGTACCCGAAGCGATCGAGTTGGGCAATTTGTAGTTGTTATCGTAGCCGTTGCCGAAGTAGGCGTCGGCTTCGCCGTACTGGTTCAGATCGCCGAGGGAGGCGCTACCGCCTTTGTTACCAACGCTGTTGCGATGGTGTTTGAGATGCTTGAAGCCACTGTTGGCTTTAGCGACGTTGCGTCCGGTGACATTGGTATAGACGCCGAGTTCGGGAGCGCCAGAGTCGCTGTAGCCGGTGAAGCGAACGGCGAAGAAGTTGCTGTCAGCCTGGGTTTGCTGGGCGTTATCTCCCGAAAAGTTAAAGAATAAATCGCCGTAGCCGATATGACCGTCGTTGGCATGGTTGGAAGACGCACCGGCTAAAGACAGGTTGGAATTGATGCCAACATACACTCGATCGTTAACTTCAGTTAATGCCAAACCATAGAATTCAAAGTTACTATTTTCGCCGATGGTTCCTAGATCGTAACCATCGTTAAACGAGTCGATGGTGTAGTTCCAACCGTTGTGCATCGTGCCAGCAGTAGCCGGTGCAATGCCCACGCTGAGGGAAGATAAGACAACGCTGGTAGTGAAGAGAGAAGTTTTTGTGACGAGTTTCATGGGTCGGGTAATCCTGGCTTGTTCGAGGTTAAAAAAAAATAAAAGACAAGAATTATTTGTCTATGTCCAGCTTGCCCGACCCGCGAAGAAAACTCAATAGCAAAGTTCCCAGCTTGTTGAACTCTTAAAAAAAAGGGCTTGTCTTTAAAGATTGACTTTAATCAACTTTGTTATTCAAAATAAATTTTCCGAATAAATACGCAAAAAAATATGATTTGCAACTGTGGTGATTTTGGATTTCCGAATTTTTACGGATATAGCCAGCCCAATTGATTCGTGAAATTCTGTAATCTAAAAGTACCGTAACATAGCGATCCCAACTACTGAGGGCGTTCACAACTCCAATAATGCTGCTATAGACGAAACAGCAATTTTATTTGATATGAAATCTAGCTATAACTGCTCCAGTCACGGGCTTCTCGTGATATAGCAATCCTAAATGGTTTGCGGAAACAGATCGGCTGAAAACCCCATTCCGTAACGATCTATCCTGAAAACAATCCGCAAACGACGTCGTACTGCTATATCGGTGAACGCTCTGGCGAAAGCCGATCCGCGATCGCTCGGACAAAACAACCCCAGCATCTCAGAGATACCGGGGTTGTCGCCGAAACTGGGGGAGTGCCAAGGTTTCGCCTTAAATGTTCAAGCGCTGGTACACTTCATCCAAATTTTTCAAATGATGCTGCGGATCGAAACAGTCATCGACTTCTTCAGGAGAGAGATGTTCCATCACGCGGGGATCGCCCGTAATTAACTTGCGAAAATCGCCGTTGGGCTGGTTCCACGCCTGGTGAGCGCAAGACTGAACGATCGCGTAAGCATCTTCTCGCGTCAAGCCTTTATTCACCAACGCCAACAACACCCGTTGGCTGAAAATCACGCCGCCGTAGAGGTTCATGTTGCGAACCATGTTGTCGGGATAGACTAACAAGTGTTTGACTAAATCCGCGAACTCCTGCAACATGAAATGCGTTACGATGCAAGAATCGGGCAGGATCGTGCGTTCGACAGAACTGTGAGAAATATCCCGCTCGTGCCACAACGCCACGTTTTCCAAAGCGGCGATCGCGTTTCCGCGTACCACTCTCGCCAACCCCGAAATCCGTTCCGAACGAATCGGATTTCGCTTGTGGGGCATCGCCGAGGAGCCTTTTTGACCCTTCGAGAAATACTCTTCGACTTCTAAAACGTCAGTGCGTTGGAGGTTGCGAATTTCGACGGCGAACCGTTCGAGAGAGGCCGTCAACAGCGCCAAATGCTGCACGAACTCCGCGTGGCGATCGCGCGAGATTACCTGAGTCGATGCCATATCCGGCTCTAAGCCCAACTTCTGACAGGCTAAGGCTTCAACGCGGGGGTCGATATTCGCGTAAGTTCCCACCGCCCCAGAAATTTTCCCGACCGCAATATACTTGCGTAAATTGACCAAGCGATCGCGATGGCGCAGCATCTCCGCCAACCACCCCGCCAGCTTGAACCCAAACGTAATCGGTTCGGCGTGAATCCCGTGAGAGCGACCCACCATCACCGTATTGCGGTGTTGTTGAGCTTGATAGCGAATCGCAACAATGGCATCTTCGAGGCGTTTGAGGAGAACGTCGAGACTGGCCACCAATTGCAACGCCAGCGCCGTATCCAGCATATCAGAACTGGTCATTCCCAAGTGAATGTAGCGGCCGGCCTCGCCGACGTACTCGTTAACGTTCGTTAAAAACGCGATCGCGTCGTGGCGGACTTCGGCCTCAATTTCCAGAACGCGATCGGGGTCGAAATTCGCCTTAGCTTTAATTTCCTCAACCGCTTCGGTGGGAATATAGCCCAATTCCGCTTGAGCTTCACACACGGCAATTTCGACCTGCAACCAAGTTTGCAACTTATACCGATCGGTCCAGAGATCGCCCATTTCGGGCAGAGTATAACGTTCGATCGCCATCCGCCATCCAATGCAAATACAACCGTAATATTGTAGTACGGACGCCAAACTCCGGCCCGATCGCCCTTCAGATAAATTTGTATTGAAGGGGAAGATGACGGTTAGCCTTAAACTGTGAGTAGTCGAGAATATCTCGTTACTCCTCGCTCGCAAAGGCTAAACTCGGGCAGTTTCCGGTGCAGACCTACGAAGTCAAGGTGTGAGATGGACTACCACGATCGCTCGAAAGAAGACTGTATCGCCGAAATCGAATCGCTCCAAACCGTCTTAAACGTACAGCGACGACTGATTTCGAGTGCTAACGCCACCCAACAAGCGGCGACAGGACATCTGATGCTCAAATCGATGTTACTCGAAGTCATACAACTGTTCGATCGCCTAACCGACGCCGAAGAAAGCAGTATTTTTCTCCTCAACGAAGACGGCGTCGTTATCGACAGTATTCTCGCTCGAGGGGCGACGATGCGCGAGTTAAAACGCAATCTCATCGGCGAAGTCGTCGATAAAGGCTTGGCAGGGTGGGCGATCCGACACCGACAAGTAGGACTCATCGAAGACACCCGTACCGACGAACGCTGGGTCACGCTACCATCAGAACCCTACCACGTGCGATCGGCCTTGTGTTTTCCGATTCTCAAAGGAAAACGGGTGTTGGGCGTGTTGACCCTCATGCACTCTCGACCGGGTCATTTCAACACCCAACCCATCGTCCGCTTCGTCCAACATCTCGCGTCGGTCGTCGCCCTCGTTCTCGATAACATCAGCCTGCAAATCGCCCTATCAGAAGCAACGACGATACCGTCTTCACCCGTTCGGAGTTCGTCTCCTATGGCGGCTGAGGGAACTTCATCGCGAGAAGACCTCACCTTGACTGGAATCTACATCGTCACCGCCAACGGTAAGTTTCTTTACGCCAATCCTCGATTTGCCGAAATTTTCGACTATTCCTTAGAGGAACTCGTCGCCCTCAATTCGATGTTCGATTTGGTCGATTCCCAAACAGAAACTCGGCTGTTCGAGGCGGTCGATCGCTGCTTCCGCGACCGTCAAAAAGGCTTTTCTAGCACGTTTCGAGGCCGCACGAAATACAACGATCCCATCGACCTCGACATTGAAGGCAATCGCACGAAGTTTTACGGCAAACCCGCCATCGTCGGAACGGTGCGGTTAGTGCCGTAAGGGAGAAGGGGAGAAGGGGAGAGGGGGAGAAGGGGAGAAGGGGAGAGAGGGAGAAACAGTTATCTGTTCGCTGTCTTCACTGGTGACTGGTGACTGGTGACTGGTGACTGTTCCCTCTTCCCTTAAGAAATAGCGGCTTTGAGACTTCGACAAAACTGCTCGATTTTTGCGAGTCCTTCATCTGACGATCCCGAGGCCAGTCGGTTGACGAAGGCACTGCCGACGATCGCGGCGTCAGCGCCCCAATCCTTGACCTGACGGGCGTGTTCGGGTTGAGAAATTCCAAAGCCGACACCGATGGGTTTGTCTGTAACCGCTCGCAGTTCCACCAGCAAGTCTTTGACCCGAGAACTGACTTGAGTTCGCGTTCCCGTGACTCCAGTAACGCTGACGAGGTAGATAAAGCCTTGAGAACGTTCGGCGATCGCGACGATCCGCTCTTTCGGACTCGTCGGTGCCACGAGTAACACCAGTTCGATGCCCATCTCCCGACTGCGAACGATGAGGTTTTCGGCTTCTTCGAGAGGTAAATCTGGGATTACGAGACCTTTAACCCCGGCCGCGGCCACCTGCTGTAAAAAGGTGTCGAGGCCGCGATGGAGGATGGGGTTATAGTACGAAAACAGAACGATGGGCGCTGAGAGTTCCCCGCCGATCTGCTTCACCATCTCCAAGACGTTATCGAGACGGACGCCGCGACTGAGGGCGCGAGTGGCTGCTGCTTGGATGGCAGGACCGTCGGCGAGGGGATCGGAGTAGGGAACGCCGAGTTCGATAATGTCTGCTCCGCTGCGATCGAGAACCTTGAGGGCTTTGGCTGTCGTATCGAGATCCGGATCGCCGGCCGTAATAAAGGGAATTAAAGCGCACTGCCCCTGTTGGCGCAGTGCGGAAAAGCAGTCTGAAACCGATTTCATACGTATACGTAACTGATTCTATTTTTTGGGATTTGGGAGCGTTTAGGGATCGCGTTGAGGAGCGTCGGGAGCGTCGTTTAATTCAGACAACAAGGCTTGGCGTTCTTCGTCCGTCATTTTTTCCCAACGTTTTTGCAGAACGGCGTCGGTATAGTCTTGGAGTTGCTGGTGATAGGTCATTTTTTTCGTGGCGAACCGGAAGAGATAGGTGGCGACCCACCCGATCAGTCCGCCGACGAGCAGCACTTGACTCCAAATCCCCGCGTTGAGACTGTCTAACCCCACGCGGTCGAGCAGGACGTAGAACGCGCCGCCTGCGATGAAAATACCAATTCCAATGCCGATAACGTCGATGCGCCGCATAGGTTTCGTATCAGGCGTTGAGCTGGCGTTTTTGGGGACGGAAGTTTAAGAACAACCCGACGAGAATCATACCGGGAAAGAACATAAAGACGAGAAAGTAGAGGAACCACCGTTCGAGCGATCCGGCGGTGTACCAACGGTTTTTGAGATAGAAGTACAGTGCCAAGGGAACGACCAACAGGTAAGTTCCGGCTAGGGCCGCATAGAGCAGTAGAGCGATCGTGGTCGAGGTCATAAAGCTGTCACGATAAATCGAATACGCCGATAGCATGGGAATAAGTCCCACGACTGGTTTCGATTTTACCGTAAGTCGGAAGTCGGAAAGTCCGAACGGCGATCGCTCGGACTGCGGGGGCGAACCGGCCGGTTGGGTACGCCGCAAAAGCCCGTGCGATCGAAAACGGGCGGAAACCTGGAGAGCGAGCTACACTGGGGGCGACCTTCTTTAACGCTGGATCGCGATGAAAGCTCGACTTAAAAAACTCATCCAACGTTTGCCCGGTTTGAGCCACGCTTTTGAAGAAACGCACGAACAACAACGTCAAAATGCAGATGGTTTGTTAATTTCGATGCCGAGTTGCGGTCGAACTTGGTTGAGATTCGCGATGGGGCGATCGTTTCAACGCGAATTTGGATTCGAGGAAGTGAATCCTTTCGACGTATATACTTTCGGGAAAAAACATCCAGCGATTCCAAAGGTGAAACCCCTCCACGAGACGTTCGGATCGCCCGATTTTTATCGAGACAAATTGGTTATCGTCCTCGTGCGCGATCCCAGAGACGTTCTCGTGTCGAACTATTTCGGCTCAAAAAAACGCGGAGATTTTCTCAAGTCGGAATATCGACAGCACACGGATACTATTAAAGACTTTATCAAAAATACAGATTATCTCGATGAGGTGATTCATTTTTATAATTCCTGGTACGCTCATCGGGACGTTCCCAAAGAATTCACGATCGTTCGCTACGAAGATATGAAAGCGGATATGCCCGCCCAGCTCGATCGCCTTATGGAGTTTTTGGGCGTCAAAGTTGCTCGCAAAAATTTAGAAGAAGCAGCAAACGATGCTGACTTCGAGAACATGAGGAAGCTCGAAAAAGAAGGGACGTATCGAATTTTGCGAGCAAGAAATCCTGAAGATCGAGAGTCTTATAAAACACGTAAAGGTCGTGCGGGTGGGTATCGAGACCACTTGGACGAGGAAGACATTGCTTATATCGAAACGGAATTAGAAAACCGCCTCGAGCCGTTCTACGGATATAATTACCGCACGAGTTGAGAGACGTTCACAGTCGGGTAACGGGCGATCGCCTAATTTCCAAGTACCGCCATCGCTCCTCGATTCAATGTCCTATCGTGGCGAGTTCTGGGGTATATTGAACGCGCCCGGACGTGCGATCTCGAGGCGATCGCTGTTCGGAACCCCCCGTCAATTCACTCTCGATTCATGGACGTTATTGTTGAAGGCTGGCGCTTCGTTCCCCACTCGTTCGCGATCGCCAATCAGTTTCAGTTATTAGAAATGCTCGATCGCTCGGAAGAAAAAGACTCGACACTGCGAGTTTTTCACCGAGAAATGCCCTATTTAGATCCCAACTGGATGCCGAAACCGGGATTGTTCGAGGCCGCCGCCGAAGACAAGTTGCACCGAATCCCCGCACCTCCAGAAGATCTCCGAGGGGACGCCACCCTACGGATGTTCATGCCCTACAATTTAGCGCCCTCGGCGTCGAAACGTACCTACGTTTTCGGAACGACGGAATGGCGTATCGTGCAGGCTCTCATGGTGAAGTCGATGGGAGTGCGATCGTTCGAGGAGGCTCACCGTAACTCAGATACCGTAATTATCACCCCCTCGAATTGGTCGCGACAGGGCTTTTTAAACGCCGGAGCCGTTCCCGAACGAGTCGTCGTCGTTCCTCACGGCGTCGATACCCAGGTGTTTCGTCCGATTCTAAACGCCGAACGGGAACGCTTGCGCCGTCAGTGGGGTTTAGACGGTTGTTTCGCCTTCCTTCACATCGGCGTCATGACTTGGAACAAGGGGATTCGCCTGTTGTTGAAAGCCTTCGCCGCAGTGACCGAACGCTATCCTCACGCGCGGTTAGTGTTGAAGGGAACGGATGCGATTCGCAAATCTCGTGAGTTCGTGGTGGGAGATTTGCGGGAGATGCTGACACCGGTAGAGTTCGATCGCGTGCTTCCCCGTATCGCCTACATCGGTAAAAACCTCTCGGGAAAACAACTGGCGCGGTTGCATCAGGTTTGCGATGCTTACGTCGCCCCTTATTTAGCTGAAGGGTTTAATATGCCAGTATTAGAAGCAGCGGCGTGCGGGTTGCCAGTGATTTGTACTCGAGGCGGTTCGACGGACGATTTTACCCACCCGAGTTTTACGGGATATATCGACAGCAAACTCAGCACGGTGGAAATTGACAAGGAAATCCGCTACTATCTCCACCCCGATCTCGATCGCGCGATCGATTTGATGTCGGATATTATCGAAAAACCTGAGTTTGTCGCCCAGGCGCGGAAAACTGCTCCGAAATTCGTCGCCTCGCAGTTAACTTGGACGCACGTAGTCGATCGCTTGCTCGAGGTAATGGCGCAAAAGCCAATTTAACTTCTGGATGAATGTTCTCGGGAACTCGCCCCCAGAAAACCGATCCCAAGATTGTCAGGGTTAGGTTTCTCGCGATCGCTGTAAAGCTTAGTGAGAAAGGCTGTTAAGTCGGCAACCTTTACGAAAGAATTACTCGAACTTCACTAACTCTTTACAGGGTTAGAAATTTAGGCAGTCTAAGCTAATAATATAACGTTCTATCCCTGTCTTCTCATGCCTAAACTGCTAAACTTCACCACGGCAACTGTCCTAACTACTGCCACGGCAGCTTCATTTCTCGTCGCACCTGTAGCGATCGCCGGAACCTTAACTGGTGCGGCTCGAGACTACAACCTGTTCTTGTTTGAAGATTGGGAACAGAAAGGCGGTGACGTCGAAGGTCGTGCAGCAGTGGGCGGTAATGCCACACTGCAAAGTGTCGGAATTGCCGATCGCCTGACGAACAGCAACGGCACAGACGATCGCCTGATCGTCGGCGGCGACCTCGAAATCCTCTACAACAGCGGCCAGGTTTTCGGCGGTAACGCTGTCGTCGGCGGTTCGGTCGCGGGAAACGTCAACTATAACTGTAGTAGCTGCTCGACCCAATCCGGCTCGCCGATCGATTTTGCCGCAGCACAGACCCACTACAAAAATCTATCCGACTATCTTTTCGGTCTGTCCGAAACCGGAAGTCAAACTCTCGTTTCTGGCTCGAACCAATTGCAACTCACGGGTTCCGGTACGGGAACCCACGTCTTTAACGTCAATCTTTCCAACGTGAGAGAGATTCTTCTAAACGCCTCTTCCTCTTCTGAGTTGGTGGTCATTAACGTTCGAGATACCTCGATTAGCAATCAAATCACCTCATTTTTCCACCAGGAAGCGAACTCGGATTCTCGCAAGTGGGAAAACGTGATTTGGAACTTCAACAAAGCGACGAACATCGACATCACGAACGGGGTATCGTGGCGCGGTACGATTCTGGCACCCGATGCTCGACTGACGTTTGCAAACGGGAACGTCGAAGGTCAGACGATCGCCAAGTCCGCCCAATTAAACCGCTGGTCGGGAGAATTCCACAACTACGAATTTAACGGCAAGTTGCCCGTTCCCCCCGCACCGGAGAGCGAAACGCAAAGCGTTCCCGAACCCTCAACCGCGATCGGTCTGCTGGCGATCGCCGGTTTGATGAAGGTGGTTCGCCGCCGCGATCGCACGACGGCGTAACGATCGCGATCGTCGATAAACTTTGCCGTCGGGGTCTGTTCGACAACGCCCCGACGAACCTCTGGCAAGCGCTCTAGCGCACGAACTGCGGCATCACTTCAGCCGCCGTGAACAAGCCGTGAATGCCGCGACGGTGAAACGACATACCCGCTTTCAAATAGCCGAATGCCGGACCGCAAACGTTAGCGGCCATGCTGGTTTCGTCGCCGAGGGTGAAGGTATGAGACGACTCTTTCCCCTCGAAGGTGCGTCCGGTCACGCGAACGTTGGTACTGAGGGGTTTTTTAGGATTGCGCGTATCGACGATACCGCCGACCGTGACGCGATCGCGCGAAACGATTCCCGCCAACTCCAGCATGATGTCGTCGGCGTGTTCCATATTTTCAAGTTTCAAGATGCCGTTGGTTTTGTCGAGGAGAGCCTCGACTTCTGCATTGGTTAACGCTCGGGCTTTCTCGACGTCGTACCCCGGCATATGAGCGATATCTTCGCGAATCGTGGCGCGGTAGGCTTCCCAGTTGGCAATCCCGACGCCGAAGGTGATTTCGACTTTGTGAACTTCAGCGTAGCTTTGGGCGGCCAGAGACGCCGCCGCCGTCAGCAGTCCGGGTGTCGCACCGCATCCGGTCATATAAGTAATCCCGGCCGCTTGTAAGTCGTTTCGCAAGTCGAGGAGTTGTTCGACGGCGCTGGTTCGCTTGAGAGCATCGACGAGGACGCCTTGCCAACCCGATTCGATAAACTGACGGGCGACCGACGCCATGAAGGTGTTAGGAAGGTTCGGCAGGGCGAGGAAGTAGCCGTCTACATCGGGAGCGTTGGCGATGAGGTCGCCGATACTTTCGTGACTGAGGGTTCCCACACCGTCGAGATGACCGATCGAGCCACGATCTCGGTAGGTGGCCAGGCAGCGATCGGGATCGAGACCGTTGGGATCGTAGGCGTAACCGTGGAGATCGGCAACGGCAACCCAGCGAATTTCGTGTTTGGGAGCGAGAACGCGACTGGCTGCTTGTCCCAAGCCGCCGAAGCCGAGAACGCCGACGCGCAGAGGAGATTGGGGTTGAGAGGGTTGATTGACACTCATCATTTTGGATGTAGGTTCAGACGGGCAAACAGACTAATCCTTCATCTTCCCATCATCTGGTGATTTTGGGGATGATGAGATGGGGGGCGGCTTCATCAGTGAAGAGTGTAGAGGGAAGAGGGAAGACCGTTATACGTTCACCGTGTCTCCACGGCTCTCTCTCCCTTGCGCCCCGGAATTGACACTCTAGACTCTTGTATGTTGGCGGTGTACATTGGCGGTGCGTGACAGAGCGGCGGTGCGTGACAGAGCGATCGGTCTCGCGTTCGACGCCCTATTGTTCAAGTCTCGCACCCTACAGTTGTGAACTGTTCCCCGTTCCCAGAATTGCGAATTTTTTTCAACTAAGTGGCAAAATTGACTTGACGCTTTCGGGAAGTTGCGGGAAACTTATTAGTTATTAGAGCAAGCTTATCGCGTTTGATAAGTAATATGAAGCTTTGACTCCTTCGGAGTGGTTTTATTAAGATTTTATACAAGTCCAGTTGAGTCTGGGGTTCGTTGAATCCTCCCATACCAGCGGCTATTAACACAAGTTTCCAAATTTTTCAACCCCAAAAGTGGTCAATTAACGCCCATGGAAACCTTAGAATTCGTAATTTACCCAGATGGCAGAGTGGTCGAAACGGTTACCGGCATTGCCGGAGCCTCTTGTGCGGAGGTGACGGCTGCGATCGAGGAACAACTCGGCATCGTGCTCGCTCGAGAGCAAACCTCCGAATATTACGCAAACACGCAGGAAACAGCCGCAACTGCCAAGGCGCAAACGACCTCGTTCAGCGAGTGGTAAACCTTCATCTGGGTTTCAATTTTCCGATTTCACCATTGTTTCAGACCAATCGTTTGTTAGGTTACTATGTCTCACTTTAGCCATATCAAAACTCAAATTCGCAACCTGAGCGCTTTACAAACCGCCCTGAGCGAGCTAGGCATCGACTGGAAAGCCGGTCCGAAAGAGGTTCGCGGCTATCGCGGTCAGACCCACACCGCTGAGGTAGTTATCGAGCAAGACAACGGATACGATATTGGATTTAGCTGGAACGGCCAAGCCTACGACCTGGTGGCTGACTTGCAATACTGGCAACAAAACGGCTCGGTCGATCGCTTTATCAATAAAGTTACCCAACAGTACGCCTTTCAAACGGTGATGCAGGAAACCGCCAAACAAGGCTTTCAAGTGTCCGAACGCCAGGCCCGACAAGACGGTTCCATCCGCTTAGTACTGCAACGCTGGAGTGCGTAATGTTTGATGCTGCCCCCATGCCCCCCGATCGCGCCTCCGATCGCTCGGGTTTCGAGCCGGAGTTGGGCGGGACGCTGCGGGACACTCCCGATCGCTCGGGTTTCGAGCCGGAGTTAGGCGGGACGCTGCGACAAAAGGGCGTTTACGTCGATGAAGTGACCTGCATTGGTTGCAAGCATTGCGCCCACGTCGCACGGAATACCTTCTATATCGAACCCGATTACGGACGAGCCCGAGTCGTCAACCAAGACGGCGATTCTGAGGAGATCGTACAAGAGGCGATCGATACCTGTCCGGTGAACTGCATTCACTGGGTCGAGTACGAGGAACTAAAACGTCTCGAAGCCGAACGCCGACATCAAGTCATCCCGACGGCCGGTTTTCCCGTCACCCGGAGATAACATCGGTTTCCAACCTGCTTATGCCCAGCATACTCCTGTTTTCTTCCAAAAACAGGAGTTTTTTCAGCGAGCAGCCGTAGGGTGCGTGACTTGAAAAATCGGGTGTCGATCGTGAGACCGATCGATCTGTCACGCACCGCCAATGTACACCGCCAACATACAAGGGTTCGTGACCTAAAGACCCGAGAGTTATCGGGCTAAACCGGCCAAGTTGTCACGCACCGCCACCATGTTGTCTCCCCCTCTCCCCCTCTCCTCCAAAGCCTCAATACGACACCTTATCCACCTTCTGTTCCCAGACGAGGAAGGCTTGGAGTCCGTCTTGATGGAGCAGTTGCGTCGCGGGAATGCGGCGTCGAGCGAGGGGAAGATCGATTTCTTGGTAAATGAGGGAGTCGTCGAAGCCGATTTCGGCCGCATCGTGGCGGGTGCAGGCGTAGAAGATGCGATCGAGTCTCGCCCAGTAAATCGCCCCCAAACACATGGGACAGGGTTCGCAGGAGGTGTAGAGGGTACAGCCAGTCAGTTGAAACGTTTCCAAGGTTTGGCAGGCTTGGCGAATCGCAACGATTTCGGCGTGGGCTGTGGGGTCGTTCGTAGAGGTGACGGTGTTGTTACCCCGACCGATAATGGTGTCGTTTTGGACGACGATCGCTCCGAACGGACCGCCTCGATCGCTCGTAACCCCTTCGATCGCTAGGTCGATGGCAATTTTCAAAAAGTGTCGGTCTCGCTCGTTCACGGTAGCCCCTTGCCTGTCTTCGGTCGTGCGACTCCCATCGCGCTTCTATCTTATGATTTTCGCGGCCGGTGGTGAGGAAGATGCGATCGCCGTTACAAAAACTGTTGTAAACGAGGGATGAGGCGATCGGCAGGAAGGACGCCTTCGATACGATCGACCGCTCGTCCGTCTTGAAACAAAACCAACGTTGGCAGGGCGGAAATCCGGTGCTGGCCGGCAATGGTGGGATATTTATCGGTATCGATTTTGACGACGCGTAGCTTCGTTTTCAAGGCTTGGTTGACCTGTTCGAGAATCGGTACCATCATCTGACACGGACCACACCAGGTGGCATAAAAATCGACCAGTACGGGAACCTCCGATTCGTCTAGAAGCTCTTGAAAATTGTTGAATTGTTTTTTAACGGCCATGGTGACGAGTTTAAACGGTGGTAAAAGAGGACTATTTCAGATCTAACAACGTTCGCGAGCTTTGGCACTATCGCGATCGCCGAACCTCCATCTCAGAGGTATTATTTCGGAGAAACTCCGTTGCTGCATCGCGATCGAGGGGACGGGCGAAATAGTAACCTTGTCCGGCGTGACAGTGGTGACGGGCGAGAAACGCCACTGCTTCGATCGATTCGATTCCTTCGGCGATCGTCTCGAGGTTGAGGTTCGCAGCCAGATCGACGATGGATTTAACGATGACGGGATTTTCTATACTTTCAGTCGATTTAGAAGAACTGGCCACGAACGAGCGATCGATTTTCAACACGTGAATGGGAAATCGATGTAAATAACTTAACGATGAATATCCCGTTCCAAAGTCATCGAGACAAATCTGAATTTTTCGCGCTCGTAATAATTTTAAAATCTGCGCGGCGAGTTCTGCATTTTTAATTAAGACGCTTTCGGTAATTTCAATTTTTAAAAAATCAGCATCGACTCTCGTTTCTCTGAGAATTGCATCGATATCTCTTACGATATCTAGCTGAGTAAAATGTCGTCCCGACAAATTAATACTCATCGAGAGATCCGGTAGTTCTGGAAAGCGATCGCGCCACACTCGCAACTGCGAACAGGCTTCTCGCAGCACCCACTTATCGATTTCGACGACTAATCCCGTATCTTCCGCCACGGGAATAAAATCCCCTGGTGAAATCAAACCGCGTTCGGGATGTTGCCAGCGAACTAACGCTTCAAATCCCCGAACTTTTAACGTATCTAACCGAACGATCGGTTGAAACAAAACTTGAAATTCTCGACGATCGATCGCGCGTCTGAGGGCGTTTTCAATCTGCATCCGCTGTAAAGCTGCCGCGTACATCGACGGATCGAAAATCGCGTATTTTTGGCTCGACTCTTTAGCGCGATACATGGCAATATCGGCGTCTTGTAGCGTGCGCTCGGGGCGATCGTACGCATCCGACCCGATAACGATCCCGATACTGGCGGTGATAAAGAACTCGTGACCTTCCAACACGACGGGATCTTCTAACGCGCCATGAATGCGAGAGGTCACTTCGATCGCGTCGTCGATCTCGCCAATTTCATCGAGCAGTACGACGAATTCATCGCCGCCTAACCGTGCCGCCGTATCGACCGCTCGCACGCAAGAGACCAAACGTTCGGCAAT
Organism: Geitlerinema sp. CS-897; assembly: GCF_028368005.1. NCBI lineage: Bacteria > Bacillati > Cyanobacteriota > Cyanophyceae > Geitlerinematales > Geitlerinemataceae > Geitlerinema > Geitlerinema sp. CS-897. The sequence goes on from NZ_JAQNCQ010000296.1 coordinate 25,874, forward strand.
CGTTTGTAACAGGCGATCGCCGAAGGTGTGACCGAGACTGTCGTTGACGACTTTAAACCGATCTAAATCCAAAAACAAAACGGCGAACGAGTCCTGAATTCCCGACTCAGCGTGTCGTTTTGCCCGGTCCAAGCGATGTTGCAGGCGATCGCTCAACAACGTCCGGTTGGGTAATCCCGTCAAGGCATCGTGCAGGGCGTCGTGGCGGAGTTTCGCCTCGATTTTTTCCCGTTGGCTCAGTTCCCGCTGTGCTTGTTCGTAGAGTTCCGCCTGGCCGATGGCGATCGCCAACTGATCGGCAACCTGCTTGAGTAACACGCGTTCGTCGTCAGTCCACACTCGAGGGCGATCGCATTGGTGGAGACACAACAATCCTTTTACCGTTCCTTCGTGGCGGATGACCACGTCGAGCATGGCGCGAACGCCCAATTCTTCAACGAGGGGCAACATTTCCGCCAATAACGGTTCGGCAGTGACGTCGTTCGTAGCGACCGCATCCTCGCGAGACAGCACCCATTGCGCGTGGGAGTTGCGACGCAACGGAACGCGCCGATAGCGCTTGGGATCGATCCCCGGAGCCGTGGCGACCATGGTATAGCTAAAAAATTCATCGGCGTCCGAACAGAGGGCGACTAAGCTGCGACTGGCTCGAAACGCTTCTAACACTTCCTCCGTCGCCCGTTGCAAAATCTCATCGAGATCGAGACTGTTGCGAATCGCCGCTAAAATCTCGTTGAGGAGCTGTTCCCGTCGCGCTTGAATCGTCGTGCGTTCTAGCAGTTGGCTTTGTTGAATGGCGATCGCCACTTGGTCGGCCAGTTGTTGGAGAAATTCGATTTCCCACGACTCCCAATGACGGGAAGACCGACAGTGATGGACGACGAGAAATCCCCAGAGGCAACTGTCGCCGTCGATGGGAATCGTCAGATGCGATCGCACTTGAAACTGGTTCAGAAAATCTCGCGTGCGATCGTCTAAATCTGCGGTCTCGACGTCGTCGAGTTGGCACATTCGTTGAGGACATTCCCGATACAGGGATTCCGTCGGACGATCGCTGCGATCGCAGAAAATGCGCCAACTCGTCCCCAGCAGAGAATGCCACGGTTCTAACACCGCTTCGACGACGATTTCCCCCGCATCGTCGCTGCTAAAACGACAGATCGCCACGCGATCGACGCCTAAAAGTTGTCGCACTTCCGTCACCGTGACGTTGAGAACGCGATCGATCTCCAAACTTTGACGAATGTGGCTGGTCATGTTGGCAAACAAACGCTCTCGTTCGGCTTGTCGGCGAACTAATTCCTCAGCGTGTTTGCGAGCGGTAATGTCGAGGAGAACCCCCTGCAACAGCAGAGGATTTCCCACATCGTCGAAAACCACCGTGGCGCGATCGAGAATCCACAGCAACCGTCCGTCCCGAGTCAACATCCGATATTCTTTTACCAGAGGCTGCCCGGTTTCGTGGGTTGTTATCACTTCCTGCAACACGACATTGCGATCGTCTGGGTGCAATCGTTCGTACCACAAATGGGGATTCTCAAGCCATTCGGCGGCACTGTAGCCGAGCATCGCCTCGATTTGATTGCTGATATACAACGTCGTACTGGTTTCGTCCAGGGCGGCGGTATAAACAGCCGTCGGCATTTGCTCGACGAGAATCCGATACTGGGCTTCGCTGTGTCGAAGTCGGTTTTCGGCTTGTTTGCGATCGGTAATGTCCCAATTGACGCCGATCGCCCGTTGGGGATCGCCGTTTTCGTCTTGGAGGACAACCGCATGAGATTCGATAAATCGGGTTCGTCCGTCGGGTCGGAGGATGCGAAATTCCGCGTGAAAATCGCGACCTTCGGCAACGGCGGCTTGAAACTCAGCGTTGGCAATAGCGAAATCTTCGGGATACACGAAATCGACCCAACTTTCATGCGTGCCGCCGAAGTCTTCGGGTTCGATCCCGTAAATTTCGTACATCCGCTCGTCCCACAGGAGAACGTTTCGGAGCATATCGAAATCCCAAATCCCGATTTTGGCCGAAGTAGTCGCCAGGGTCAGTCGCTGGGTTACGGCCTCGACTTCCGCTTCGACTACTTTGCGAGCGGTGATATCGTTGATAATTTCGGCAATGTATTCCAGATTCCCGTCGTCATCGTAAATCAGCGCCGGTAACACGCTAGCCCATTGAACGCTGCCGTCTTTGCGGACGTATCGTTTTTCTAGTGGTTCTGTCACGCCCTCTTCTCCGAGGGCAATTTCCATATAGCGGCGGTGGCGATCGCGATCGTCGGGATGGGTTAGCTGAATGTAATCGAGCTGTTGAAGTTCGGCTTCGCTATAGCCGATGAGATCGCAATATCGCTGATTGGCTCGCACGAAGCGACCGTTGGGATCGGTGAGCGTCATACCCACGAGTGCCTGCTCGAACAGGACGCGAAACTGTTTCTCACTGGCTCTGAGGCGGTCTTGAGCGTGTTGGAGGTCGGTTAAATCGCGAATGCTCACGACGACGCCGGACACGCTGTCGGCTTCGAGATAGGGGGAGTAAGTGATACTGAGAAAGCGGGCGTTCGTTGACTCGAATTCGTACCAGGTTTCGTACTGAACGGTTTCTCCAGTCAAGCAGCGGTCGAGGTTGGGGCGAATCGTGGTTTCGAGCGTGTCGGCGTTCAATACGTCAAAAACCGTTCGTCCGACGAGGTCTGCGATGGTGAGACCGAACCATTTCGTATAACTGCTATTGACGATTTGATACGTGTAGTTGCGATCGAGTAACGCCATCCCGTCCGAGGTGGCCGACACGATGCGCTCGAAACGGCGGAGGTTGCCTTCGGCCTGTTTGCGATCGCTGATGTCCGTTAAAATGCCGTTCCAAAGAATGCTGCCGTCTTCTTGTTGCAGCGGCATTGCTTCTCCGAGGATCCATTTCACGCGACCGCTGGGGGGGCGAACTCGGAATTCGAGACTCCATTTGTCCAACGTCGCGGCCGAGCGTGCGATGGACTCGCGAAACCGCTCGATCTCCTCCTCGAGAATCGTATTCCACATCAGGCGGGGATCTGCCAAGACCTCTTCGGGATCGATTTCGTAGAGTTCTCGTACCGCCTGACTTATGAAGACGAAGCGTTCGGTTCCCGTGGCGTCGATCTGATATTGGTAGATCGCCCCAGGAACGGCGTTAGCGATTTGACGCAATTGAGCTTCTCGGTCTCGAAGTGCCTGCTCTGTATACTTGAGATCGCTCGCATCCGAGATAATGGAATCCCACACTACATCGCCGTTGGCTTGGCGTTCGGGACGACCCGCCCCGCGCAACCATTTTTGACGACCCGAGGGCGTTGTAATTCGCCATTCACAGAACCACGGTTGGAGATCGACGGCCGACTCCGCGACCGACTGTCGTACCCCCATCAGGTCGTCGGGGTGAATTATCTGCCACAATATGGCGGCGTCTCGTTCGACATCGTCAGCGGTGAATTCCCAAATTTCTTCGCAATTCGGACTCATGTAGGTGACTTCGTCCGAACCATCAGGATGCAAGATGTAGCGGAAAATTGTCCCCGGTACGTTAGCCACCGTGTTGCGGAAACGAGTTTCGCTCTCGAGCAGGGCGTCTTCCGTCTGTTTGCGATCGAGGTAGCTGCCGATTTTGTCGGCCGCCAGTCGCAACAGCAACACGTCCGCTTCCTGCCACTGGCGCGGTTCTAGGGTGTCAACACCGATAAAGCCGTACCAGGTTTGGCGTACGTAGAGCGGGAAAACCAAAATCGATGCGATGTCTTGGGCTTCGAGAAATTCTCGTTCGCTGGGGGGAAAGGTTTCGACGTCGCCGCAGACGATTTCCCCTGCTTCAAAGCGATTTCGCCAGCGATCGAACCGTCCTCGATACGAACAACTTTGAAGACTTGGGTTATCGATTTGGGGCGTTACGCCGTCGGCCACCACTTCGTGAGTTTGCCGCCCGCACAAGCCTCGTTCGGGATCGTCGAAGTTTTGAAATAGGTAGACGCGACTGGCTTCGGCGGCAACGAGTAAATGTCTCAAGGCGCGATCGATGGCGTCATCGTCTCCCTTTAGGAGTTCTTTCGAGCATTGTTCTAAAACCTGTTCTTGGCGGTATCGTTGTTGGAGAGTGGTTTTAGCCCGAACGCGTTCGGTAATGTCTTCACCGATGCTGGTGACGCTCGAGATGTTGCCCTCGCGATCGCGAAACAGGGTATTGTTCCAAGAAATCAGTCGTCGTTCTCCAGTTCGCGTGACGATCTCGTTTTCGTAGTGTCTGGGATATCCTTCTGTTTCGAGGATTTGGCAAAATACGTCATCGTGTATGTCTTCTCGGATTTCGGGGGGGAGGAATCGATCGAACCAATTTTGGTGTAAGACTTCTTCCCGCGTCCACCCCGTCAAATTGAGGAGAAAATCGTTACAGAGCAGGACGTTACCGTCGCGATCGAGCATGACTGCCGCTAAGGCCATGGTTTCGAGGACGATACGAAACTGCCGCTCGGATTCCTGTAGGGCCAATTCAGCCTGTTTGCGATCGGTAATGTCTCGGCCGACACCGATAATGGCAGTGATGTTGCCCTCGTCGTCTAAAACTGCTGTATCCAACCATCCCAGCCAACGCCACCCGTGCTTTGTCATGGCTCGTTGTTCGACGTAGCAGGTGTGGGGCGGCTCCCACAACTGCTGCATGGCCGCTTCGGTACTGGCGCGATCGTCTTCGTGAACGAGGGGCATGAATTGAGATCCCAACAGTTCTTCGGAGGTATAGCCGAACAGTTGGCAGTAGGACGGGCTGACGAAGAGAAAGCGTCCTTCGAGATCGACTTTGACGACTAAGTCAGTTTGGTTTTCAACGAGCAGACGATAGTTGGCTTCGCGTTCTTGGAGTGCGGCACTCTGGCGCTTGCGCTCGGTAATATCGAGGAAAATGCCATCTAAATAGGTTAGGCGATCGCGATCGTCTTGGAATCCCTGTCCCCGTTCGTAAATCCAACGTTCGTTGCCGTCGATGTCGAGAATTCGATATTCCAAGTGGTATCCTCGCCCAAGGGCGATCGCGTCGCGGATGGTTCGGTCGACAAACTCTACATCTTCGGGGGCGATAATGCTAGAAAAGGATCTGACGCGATTGTCGATGAAGTCCGAGGCGGGATATCCTGTGAGATCTTGGATACCTTCGCTGATAAATTCGATCGTCCAGTGTTCGTCAGGACGGCAACGATAGACGACGCCGGGAATGTTTTCGACGAGGGTGCGATACCGCCGTTCGCTTTCGTGCAACCTGGCTTCGGACTGTTGGCGATCGCTGATGTCTTGTTTGATGGCGATAAACCGCGCGATGTCGCCGCTGTCGGAGTCGAAAACTGGCGTAACGGTCATTTCTTCGGTGTAGAGGCTGCCGTCTTTGCGGCGGTTGACGAGTTCGCCGTGCCATACTTGCCCCGAGAGAATGGTTTCCCACAGGTATTCGTAAAAGTGCCTGTCGTGTCGGTCGCTTTTGACTAAATCTCGGGGATTGCAACCGATCGCTTCTTTAGCACTGTAGCCCGTCAGTTGGCTGAATGCGGGATTGACCCATTCGATGCTTCCTTCGCGATCGGTGATGACGATACCGTTGGCACAGGCTTCGAGGGTTTGGGTTTGGAGTTGGAGCTGCCGTTCGGTGTCGGCGATCGCTCGTAAGACGAGCAGATGTTGGTGGGGGGCGATGTCGGCCTTTAAAACGTACTCGAACTCAGCGATCGCGCCGTCGGCTCGGTGAAGATGCCACGAACCGGTTTGGGAGACTTTGGGAGACTGTTCGGTAAAGGTTTGCCACTCTCGAGCGAATTCGACTGTTGCTTCTCTCGAGTCTACCAACCCGTCGGTTAAACGATGCTGTCGCAATTCGTCGCGCGATCGCCCGAACAGTTGGCAGATCGATCGGTTTGCGTCTACGAAGGTTCCTTCGTCGTCGAGCAATGCCAGTCCTAGGAACGTCTTTCCTTTTCTGCTAACGGAGATTGTCTCCAATACCTCGAACAATCGATCGGGTGGCAATACGAGATCGCACGGGCGATCGCTGGTATGGGTTTGACTGGAATCGGGCGATTTTGGAGCGCTACGAGGCAGTGCTGGGGAACCCGATGCTTCAGAGTCTGAAACTTCGGAGTCAAACTGTTCGTTTGGAGAATAGGGCTGAGACTGCGCCATGAGACGACAAACTGAGGTAACTTTCATCAAGAAAGTTAGGGGCTGATGGTGTCTACAAACAGCATCCCCCCCATTTTGAGGTTCTTTCTGTTCTGGTATTTTTATATTTTAACTTATTTTTAGAATCGACCGCTTTAAATTTAAAATGCTTTACAAGCAGTCATCTATTTGCTTGTTTAAGCCAAATCACAGCTCTGGCAACGTATGTCGTGCGTTTTTTAATACTAAAATTAATTTCATTCAAGACAAAATATTAAAAAGCATATTATTCTTCGTTTTTAATAATAAATCTTAATGAAAATCTAAAATTTATTATTATTCAAAATTCAATTTATTAAAAATTACTCATTTTGAGATCGATTAATTCAATAAAAACACAAAATAAAAAAAATCAAAAAATTGATTTTACAAAAATTTTAATGGTTGAAAATTCGTAAAAAATTTACAATTATTATATCGATTTATTAATTTAATTATGACATAAAATCGAATATAACTTATTCAAAATATGATGTAAAACCTTCAAAAAATGCGATCGCAATGCAACAATAATAAAATCTCAAAAAATTCAAAAGTAAATCGATCGGAGACGAGTCTTCAATCGAGCAGTGGTTAGGTTTCACCGTCGCACCGCACGACCTACCCAAAACTCATGATTTTGCCAAAATTGAGACGTACCCAATGGTTTCGAGGTGCGTTCGTGCGTCGGCGTTCCTTCAGTTTCCGACAGGCGATCGCACAGTATAGTAGTACAAAAATCCGAAAAACTCCTTTGCTCGGCCGTCCACTTAGACTTCGATATTCATGAAACTACTTCTGCGATCGGGAATTCGAGCGGCGATCGCCACCGTTGCGGTTGGGAGCGTCGCAGTCGTTCCCCTCAAGGCGCAACCGATCTCGCTGTGTGAAGATCGTCTCTCTCAAGCGATCGACGCCGTTCGTCGCCGTCACTCCCCCCACGCCTCTTGGGGAATTCTGATAGAACCCCTCGCGTCCAACCGCCCAATTTACAGCGAAAACGCCCAACAATACTTGCTTCCAGCATCTAACGCCAAATTACTGACGACAGCGGCGGCCTTACAACGGTTGGGAGGTAACTATCGCGTTCGGACATCGGTATATATCACAGAAGCCACTCCCACCGGAAACCGACGGAAGGAAACGCAAGATCTCGGACAGGAACTGCACGTTATCGGACGCGGCGATCCCAGTTTGACAGAAGACTCCTTGATGCAGTTGGCGCGACAGGTCGCCGATGCAGGGGTCGAATCGGTCGATCGCCTCGTTCTCCACGATAGCGATTTCGGTGGCGACGCCATCAACCCCAACTGGGATTGGGAAGACGTTCGAGCGGGATACGGCGCACCCGTCAACAGCGCGATCGTCGATCGCAACGAAATCCCCTTTATGCTGCATCCCCGAGGACTCGGACAACCCTTGCGCGTCGAATGGGAGCGATCGCGGGATCGCGGGATTTGGACGCTCGACAATCGATCGCGTACCGTCTCCCCCGACACCCCAGAATGGTTGTCCGTCGGACGAGATTTCCACAGTCGAACGATTCACATCGAGGGACAGCTCATCGAAGGCTCTCCCGCCGAACCGGTTTCTGTGGCGGTTGTCGATCCTGCGACCGTTTTTTTACAGCAATTCCGCCAAGCTTTGGCCGCCAACCAAATCGCCGTCGGCGAGAGTGTTGTCGTCGAAGAACCGATGCGCGTCCGAGGACGGGAAATTGCGGCGTTGCGATCGCCGACGGTAGCGGAACTGGTCGATCGCGTTAACGGTGTCAGCGACAATCTCTACGCCGAGGTGTTGTTGCGTTGGCTGGGAACCACTGCACCGAACGACGGCACCTCAGCAGCTCGACGGGGACTCCAAGTCGTCGAAGATACCCTAGCTTCGTTAGGAGTCGCTCCAGACAGCTACGTTCTCAACGACGGTTCGGGGCTGTCCCGGTTAAACTGGGTCAGTCCCGAAGCCTTGGTCGATACCTTGCAAGCGATGGCGCGATCGCCCTACGCCGATCTTTATCGTCGCTCGCTTCCGGTGGCTGGAGAATCGGGAACCTTGCGATCGCGCCTCTTGGAAAGTCCCGCCGTCATCTATGCCAAAACCGGAACTCTCACGGGGGTTTCGGCGCTATCGGGATATCTCGACCGTCCGAGCTATGGAACCTTAGTCTTTAGTATTATCGTCAATAACTCTGACGAAACGACTGTTCGGGCGCGATCGCACATTGACGAAATCCTGTTACTGTTAGCACGCTCGCGTCCCTGTCTCGAGTCAAACGACAAATCAGCGATCGAAGCCTCGATCGATCCGTAAATTGCCAACGAACAAAACGAACCCCCATTTGAGTTTGAAGATGAACGAACTCCAACATCTCGCTGCTTGGGTGAGAGAACAATATCCCGAAGGGTATTTATTAACGTGGTTGTTAAATCAACCCGGCTTGTGGTGGTGTGATGGCGAACTCTATCAAGCTGCATTGTCTCGCGATGGTGCGCGTCTGAAGCGGTTCGTCCAAAATAACGAGCAACAGGAAATGTTGCAGGGAATGGCGAAGCGCTTGTCTCCTGAAAGTTGGAACGCTATGGCGGCGAGTTTAGCGTCGATTTTTGCGGTGTACCAACGGGAGTTAACGCAGTTACAAGAACGTCGATTACATCAAATAGCAACGTCTAAAACGGATTCAAAGATGGATTCGGATTGGTCGTCGGATCTTTCGGTTCAAAAACCGCTTCCAGATCCCACTGCCGATCCGATTACGGGTGTCGATTGAGTTCGGATATTGGGGGCGGCGCACTTGGCGATCGCCCTGTCGAAGTAAAATTTTAAGTTTTTAAAATAAACTGATTCTAAATCAGTTGTGTAACAAAATTTGGATACAAAGAGATGGATACAAAGGGAACGGGGAATCAGATTTTTTGATTTTTGACGATTTATTGAGGACTGCTATATAGCAATCCTAAATGGATGTATTTCAAAAATGTGAATTTATCAGATGCAAGCTTTATACTTCATCCTTTTCCGATAAGCTAGGTTTCAAGAAGTCTTCACCACATCCCCCCTTAGCCCCCCAAAGAAGAGGGGGGTTGGGGGGATAGAGAGACTTTTCAGGTCAAAAAAAACCAGTATTTGAGTTCGGATTCCGTATGAGATGCCCCCATCCTAAATCAATTGTTTGACAAATAAAAAAAGAATCGAAAATAGGAAACCGACACAAAAAATTAGAATGGCTTGGGGCTTCGATTTACTACAATTTATTTATCGCCGAGAATTACTATCTAAAAAAATATTGTATGGATAATTTCTGACAAGCAATGCGATCGAGTGTTTGTATTGAGCCTTAGCACATTTTTTTAATATACAATTTTTTATTACATACGCCAGATTTTTGTTACCAGAAGAAAACGAAAAAAAGAATTTGATTCGTACAAATGCAGGTAACGATCGCGGTTAAATAAGGTAGCCACCACACATCTCGACTCAGTGTACGTTGAATTGCGTATAAAAAACAGAACAGAACGATCGTGAAGACTAAAATACCTGTTGCAGTGGCAATATCATTATATTCGTACATCGGCACTCCTACATCAGAGTAGTTCCTACCTCGTATGGTTGTACGAGTGAATACACAAGCTGCTCCAGATACTGCAACAGATACAATAGATAAAATTGCAGATACAAAATGCTTAAGAATCGAGGCAATAAATCGCAACATTTTTCGATTGAGACTCAACTTTTAAAAATCTTTGAATTTCAGGTTCTCGAAAACAATAGCTTCCGAGTTAAACTCGCCGGCAATCTGGACAATCTGCTTAGAAACGATGTGTCCAATCTGGGTATTGATGTTCTGGCATTTGCGATAGGTATTGGCACAAAAGCCTTTGTTCAGCTTCCCACCTCTACCGATCGTCTTAGACGCCCGCATAGAAACGGACTTAAGTCGCTTGTCTCGACGGTCTATGTCTCTTCCAGGGTGAATGAACTCACGATGGATGGTAGTGCTGTACTCTAATGATTCTGGTCAGTCACAATCCTTTCGTGGCCAGGATTCAAAAACCAAAGTAGCATTACTCCTCATTACTACCGGGGAGATATCGCAGCTACCAGAGCAAGCCGGAAATTGATAAGTCGAGATTATATATTATAAATAAAAATTATATTAAAATTGTCTTGTAATTAGATTAAATTATAAATATAGATCGATAGCATCACAGGCTACGAAAAACAGTTCGAGCTTTCCCCTAGATCTGGACTAACAGATTCGCAAGGTGCTGTTCTATAGCTCGAAGCTTGCGACCTGTAAATTTGTGTGTGAGGCAAACATGATAAATCGGAATTTTTTACCCATTGGAACGGGCTTGTTTTGGCTGCTGTCCGGCTTTCTCTCGACAGAGTCCGCGATCGCAGGAGAGACAAATTCCCGAACGACGACAGAAACCAAGGCGAACCTCCCCGCTGCGACATCCAAAGCGATCGCCCCGACGTTTCCGCCAAACTCCGACGAGTTTTCCCCAGCCAACCGACTGCTGGCACAAGTTACGTCCGTTTCGCAACTCTCAGACGTGCAACCGACGGACTGGGCTTTTCAAGCCTTACAATCCCTAATCGAGCGGTACGGTTGCATTGCCGGCTATCCTGACGGAACCTTTCGGGGCGATCGCGCCATGAGCCGCTACGAATTTGCAGCGGGTCTGAACGCTTGCCTCGATCGCATCGTAGCCCTCATTGGCGGTGACGAAACGCTCGATCCCAGCGAACTCACCGTCATTCGCCGCCTGCAAGACGAATTCGCCACCGAACTCGCTGTCCTACAGGGGCGAGTAGACGTTCTTGAAGACCGAACTGAGGCATTGGAAGCCAACCAATTTTCAACGACCACAAAACTCAACGGCGAAGTCATCTTTACGATCGCGGGAGCCTCTGGCGGTCTCGACGACAACGATGCCCAAATCGTCTTCAACAACCGAGTACGGCTCAATTTCTTAACGAGCTTTACAGGCAACGACCTATTGATTACTGGACTGCAAGCTTACAACTTCGACGGCGGCGTTGAAAATCCCACTGGTAGCATTCCTGGCTCTCTCGGCATTGGCGATCCCCTCTTTGGAACGGCCAGCAACGCCAGTTTGGGCATCGCCCCTCAGTTCGGACGCACCGATCCGAGCGACCTCTCGAGTCGGGGAGCCAACGATCTCGCCCTGTACAAACTGCTCTATATTTTCCCCGTCGCCCCTCAGCTAACGATGTTCGCCGCCTCCAACGTTGAAGTCAGCGATGCTTTTCCGGCGATCGCGCCCTTCGCCGATAGCGGTCAGGGTGCCATTTCTCGCTTTGCCACAGTCGGAAATCCGGCGACTCGAGTGTCGGGAGGCACATCGGACACCGGACTGGCTTCAGCGGCGGGCTTCATTTGGACGATTTCCGACGATGTCGATCTGCGCGCCCTCTACGGCAGCGTCAACGCCGCCATTCCAGACAACAACGGCCTGATTAGCGACGACCCCACCCCACTGGGAGCGGGCTTGTTTAACGGCAGCTATGTCATCTCCTCTCAGCTAACGGCAAATTTGGGCGACAAATTCAAGCTGGGATTGAACTACGCCAACAGCTACCACCAAATCAACATTCTCGGAACCGGCCTGGCCGCCTCCGATATTGGTTCGGTTTTGTTCGATCCTGACGCCGACAGCGTGGCGAGAGCTGGGGGAAATTCCTTCGTCGCAGTTCTCAACGAGGGGATTCGCTTGAATTCTCTAGGAGCAACCCTCAACTGGCAGTTCGCTCCTCAAGTCGATCTGACGCTTTCGGGAGCGTATATCTTTGCGGATTTGGTCGATGTCGATGCCTCGACCGACTTTGCTAGTTGGTTGGTCGGCCTGCATTTTCGAGATATGTTCGGCGAAGGCAATAAGGCTGCCCTCATCTTCGGTCAGCCGCTCAACCGAGTCTCCACTGGGGGCGAAGCGTTCGATCCTGAAGATGCCGATCCCTATCATCTCGAGGCTTACTTCAATCTACGCGTGAACGACAACCTCAGCATTACGCCCGGTGTTTTTGCCGTGTTCGAGCCTAACGGTTTCGAGGACAACGAGACTGCGGTGGTCGGCGTGTTGCGGACGACGTTTAACTTCTAGCACGCCGTCACAGAAGCCAAAAAGTCTAATACGGAATCCGAATCTCAACGCTTCGACTTCGCTCGCTTCGACTCCGCTCGCTTCGACTCCGAGCGGAGTCGAGGACTCAAACACTGACAGGACTTACGCATTCACCCCATTTGTAGGGTGTGGTGGGCATTGCCCAACCTACATTTGGAGTAACGGTTGTTCTGCCCATCGAACTTTTCGGAGGTTAATTCTGTTGCATACAAACTATTTTTGTTGCTTAGTGGAGCAGAAAAGTCCTGAAACCCTTGTTAGAAAAGAGATCGCTGTATTAAAGGGTTGGCCGCAAAATCCCAGACCGGTAAATGGCTGCTGGAGATCCCCGACATCTTGGGTATCTGTTTAGCGTAACGGCCAAAGTACGACGAAAGGGGGATGGCACAAGCCAGGACAAGTCGCCAAGCTAAAAGAGAAAGAGAA
>NZ_JAQNCQ010000297.1:0-4910 GCF_028368005.1 Geitlerinema sp. CS-897
AACCGATTTTTCTCTAAGATGTCATTTTTACCCGAATTTTTCTTTTTTCTCGGTCTTAATCCCTAACCAACTCCCGACTAATTTCATCCCCTTCTCGTGCTACTTGGCGTACTACAAGTTGAAGTGCGGAATGTGAGTTAGATTGAAATTTTCAGACTATACTTGCGTTTCACGTTTATTCAACCTAACAAAAAAAGGCGACTTCTCATCGAAATCGCCCGAGCAGATTAGCCGACTAACCCACTTCCCATCGCAGACCGATCGGAAGGGATTCAAAAAAAACTCGTTACACAGGTGCGTCTTCTTTAACCAACTTATCCCAACCTAAATCTTTCAAGTTGTTATTGCGACGTAGAGGACGAGTTGCCAGTTCTAACAAATCGCGAGCGTTGGTAAAGCCGTGAATTTGTGCGAACGTAAACTCGACCGACCACTTCGTTGTAATTCCACGAGCTTCTAGGGGATTCGCGTGTGCCATCCCCGTAATCACGAGGTCGGGATTCTGTTGGCGAATGCGCTGAATTTGATTGTAATTGTCAGGTTTCTCGACAATTCGGGGATAGGGAACGCCCATCTCGTCGCAGGTTTTCGTTAAGAAATCCAACTCTGCTTTTTGATAGCGTTTGTCCATGTAGGGAATGCCGATTTCTTGTACCGTAGCACCGCAGCGCACGAAAAAGCGAGCCAAAGAAATTTCGAGGAGGTTGTCACCCATCAAAAATATCGATTTCCCTCGCAGCAGAGCCGCGTACTCCTCGACGCTGTTCCAAATCGTCTGCTCTCGCTCGTCTAACCCCTTCGGTTCGATGCCGAACACCGAGCAGATTTTTTCGACCCAGGCGCGAGTCCCGTCGGGGCCGATGGGAAACGGCGCACCGATGAGTTTGCACTTGCGACGGCGCATCAAGGTCGTCGCCGTCCGACTTAAAAACGGATTGACTCCGCAGACGTAAGACCCCTCGGCGAGAACGGGGAGTTCGGTGTAATGTCGCGAGGGCAGCCAACCGGAGACTTTGATGCCTTGCTTCTTCAGTTCCAAGGTTAACTGCGTGGCCACTGGATCGGGGAGCGAACCGAACAAGACCAGTGGCGGGCGATCGATATATTCGCTTTCTACGGTTTGTCCGCCGCCGTCTTCTTGACTGTCCTTATGACGGCCGAAATCGAGGAAGCGGCGCAGTCCGTGACGCTCTTCTTTCTCGCCGTCAGCGATCGCCGATGCCGGGGCTTCGGTCGGACAACGCTGTGCCATTGCTGCCAACACGGTATCTTCCCCTTGAGTAAAGGCGTAGTCGAGACCGTTTGCCCTCGCTGTCACGATGGGAATCCCGATTTCGGCTTCGAGTTTCGGTGCGAGACCTTCCAAATCCATTTTTATGATTTCGGTGGTGCAAGTACCGATCCATACGATGACGCTGGGGTTGCGATCGCGCTTGATTTGCAGACACAGACGCTTGAGTTCTTCGTAGTCGTTCAGTTGAGCGGAGATGTCGCCCTCTTCTAACTCAGCCATCGCGTAGCGAGGTTCTGCAAAAATCATCACGCCCATAGCGTTTTGCAAGAAATACCCACAGGTTTTCGTCCCGATGACCAGAAAAAAGCTGTCTTCAATTTTCTGGTACAGCCACGCCACGCAGCTAATCGGACAAAAGGTGTGGTAGTTGCCTGTTTCGCACTCAAAGTTCAAGGCGTCCGGTCGAGCAGCAACAGTCATGAGCGAAATCTCCTTTTTTTTATCGATCGTTATTCGAGATCCGACAACAAGTTGGAAATTTCTGGGTCTTCCTCGTCGTCGTCGTCTTCATCTTTGGGAAAATTCAATCCAAAAGCATCTTCGTCATCTTCGTCGTCCGCCAAACCCTCCAATCCTTCGTCGTCACCGAACGCAGCTAAATCCATGTCGTCCTCGTCGTCTTCGTCATCGCCGAAAGCCGAGAGATCGACCTCGTCCTCGTCGTCGGATAAATCTGCACCGCCGAAGGCGTCTAAGTCCATATCGTCAGAGGTTTCCTCTTCGCCGCCAAAAGCCCCCAGATCGATATCGTCAGAGGTTTCCTCTTCTGCGCCGAAAGCCGAGAGATCGACCTCTTCATCGGAAGAGTCTTCCTCTCCACCAAAGGCGTCTAAGTCCATATCATCGGAGGTATCTTCTTCCTCACCGAAGGCGTCTAAGTCCATATCGTCGGAAGAGTCTTCCTCTCCGCCGAAGGCGTCTAAGTCCATATCATCGGAGGTGTCTTCTTCCTCACCAAAGGCGGAAAGATCGACCTCTTCATCAGAGGTGTCTTCCTCTCCACCAAACCCTTCTAATTCCATCTCTTCATCGGAAGTTTCTGCTTCGTCAAGCAAGCTCAGATCGACATCTTCTTCTGAAGTCTCTTCACCGAAGGCTTCGAGTCCGAAATCTTCAGCTTCTTCTTCAGATCCTTCGTCTTCTAAGATGCTGAGATCGTCTTCGTCTTCTAGCACTTCCGCCGCAGCTGTGGCAGCCGCCGCCCCAGCAACTCCGGCAGCGATAACCGCTTCTTCAGAGAAGTCGTCGGGTTCTTCAGCTTCCTCTGAAGAGTCTTCGAGTCCGGCGAGTTCGTCGAATTCCGCGACTGAGGTGTCTTCTTCCTCTTCCTCAACGAATCCGCCCAAATCCTCGATTTCGGGTTCGACAGTTTCGGTGACAAAGGGTTCTCCAACCGGTTCTTCAGAAAGTTCTTCAGATTCTTCGGACACTAGGGTTTCGGCAGCGACGCCGGCCGCGGCGGCTTCAGCGTCTGCCTCACCAAAAGGGACTTCGTCAGACTCCGCTGCGAACTCGTCAGTTTCAGAAGCGGCGGCGGTCGCGGCAGCAGAAGCAACATCGCTATACTCGGTGTCTTCGAGTCCGGCTTCGGGTTCTAAGCCGAGGGCGATGTCGGGGTCGAAGTTCAACCCCAGCACTTCGATGAGGGTGTCGGGATCGGGATTGAGCCGCGAGAAGGGTAGCATGAGCTGGGCGAGTTTGGGTTCGATGCCGTTGAGCGATCCCAGGATGAAGTAGGAGGGCGGACGACGCCCACCGTCAGGGGTTTTGACGGCAGCGACTTGCATGTGCAAGTTCAGCCATTCGTAGTTTGCTTTGTAATACTGCAACCATTTTTCTTTAAGGGCGCTGGTGAAGCTGTCGAAAAAAGCCATGGTTATCTATCCCCGGAGTTGCTTCTAATTTCGCTTCTAGTCTATCCGCCTCTGACACCAGACGGCGTAAACCTCGAGTCTGTACTGAATAATACTAGGCAAACTTAGCAACTCGCGCGGTCTTCAACTGGGTCGATCCTCGAGATGGGGTCTGTCTGGGGTTACACCATCATTAGGTCGAGTTCTTCTTCGACGCTAGGCGGCGGGGTTTGGGGGTTGAGGTAGAAGTCCGATAGCAGGGCGAACAAATCGCGATCGGGTGCGTCGTTGGGAACGACACCTTCGGGTAATGCCAGGATTTGGTCGGCGATGTTGAGGTAATAGTCGCAAACAAAATTTAAGGAATTGTCGCCCTCTGCCATCTCGAAGAGGGTTTTGCCTTTGACCCGAGAAACGCGGATGTCTTCAATCAGTGGCAGCACTTCTAAAATCGGCATGGGAACGGTTTCGACGTATTTTTCAATGAGATCCCGTTTGGAGGTGCGGTTGCCGATGAGTCCTGCCAGACGCAGGGGGTGCGTCCGGGCTTTTTCGCGAACGGAGGCGGCGATACGGTTGGCAGCAAACAGGGCGTCGAAGCCGTTGTCGGTGACGATGAGGCAATAGTCGGCGTAGTTGAGGGGGGCGGCGAAGCCTCCGCAGACCACGTCTCCGAGGACATCGAAGAGAATGACGTCGTATTCGTCGAAGGCGTTGAGTTCTTTGAGGAGTTTGACGGTTTCGCCGACGACGTACCCACCGCATCCGGCTCCGGCTGGGGGACCGCCTGCTTCGACGCAATCGACACCGCCGTAGCCTTTGTAAATGACGTCTTCGGGCCAGATGTCTTCGTAGTGGAAGTCTTTTTCTTGCAGGGTGTCGATGATGGTGGGGATGAGATATCCGGTCAGGGTGAAGGTGCTGTCGTGTTTGGGGTCGCAGCCGATTTGTAGGACTTTTTTGCCGCGACGAGCGAGGGCAACGGAGATGTTGCAACTGGTGGTGGATTTGCCGATGCCACCTTTTCCGTAAACTGCGAGTTTCACCCGAATGTTCTCCTTAAACGTGAGGTTTGGTGGGTTGGAACGTCACAGCCCGAATTGAGTGGGTTGGGAATTGGAAGGCTGTGACGATCGCGCGCTTCTTTCTTGGCGTTGTTTGCATTATGGCGAGTCCGATCGCGTTTTTGAAGGGGGGCAAGTTTTGAAATTCGTCGCAATCTAGAGTATAAATTTTTATTTTAATTTATTTGCTATTCGATTCTGTTTTAAAGTTTTAGAACAATTTATATTGCTTTTGTTTTGATTTTATGTTTTAATTTAAATAAAAATAGTTACAAAATACAAAAAATGAAATTTGGCGTCCCTCGAAGCTGTATGGGTTACGAGGCGTCGGGGTTTTCGAGGCGCGATACGATCGCCGTCGGGAGATGGGGCGTTTTATAACAAATGATAAATTTTTCCAAAATCAGGGGGTTGAGGTGGCGATCGCACCCTTGAGACCCCCTTTGCGCTACCAAGATCCGTCGCAGTGCTCCGCCCATAGCCGAGGGCTTGGGGGGTGGTGAAGCGACGGGAGGGAGTAGTTCGCTTAAGCCTAGGAAACAAATATTTATTTCCTAGGCTAAGATAGTTTCATGCTAAACATGACGTGGGAATTCAAGCTAGAGCCAACGGCGGAGCAGGTTTCAGACATCGAACACATTTTGGATGTGTGCCGCAATGTCTGGAATTTTGCCCTGCGGGAACGTAAGGATTGGCTAA
>NZ_JAQNCQ010000298.1:0-6656 GCF_028368005.1 Geitlerinema sp. CS-897
ATCGAGTCTCTACACCTTCTCCGATTTCGGAGCTTGGCTCGGGATTACCACGCTACAGGCTTCCCCGAGTTTGGGAAGTTGTCGCAAAGCAGTTTCCTGCCTTACAGCCCCGCTGACTCAACCGCTAAGCGTTTGATTAAGCCAGCCTTTGAGCCCGACGAGCTACCAGACTGCTCTATCCCGCGACGTATCTTCCATCATACATCGTTGGTGGGAAAACCCGCAAGTTTCTGAGCAATTTTTTTTCGAGAACGCTTTCAGAATCGCGCGATCGCCCCGTATCGAGGACGTTACAGCATTCCCAACTCTCCTTCGACCGTCAAGCGTTTGAAGTCGCTGAGGACGCAAAACCGCTCGGCGAGGGTATCGGCAATTTCGGGTTCGAGCCAACCCAGTTGGCGAATTAACTGAATGGCGACGGCGTATTTCGCCCGTTTTGCACCGTCGGCCACTTTAATGGCCAATCCCATGCCCTGACCGATGCGACCGATACATTGAATGCCTTCGGAGCCGGATTTACTGACGAGTTCCCCTTGACTCAGGCGCATGACCTCGGTGTCGAAATGTCCTTCTCCCGCCACCAGTTCGGGATAGTGGGTCATGGCGCGGACGATGCGTTCCATATCTAGGTTGTCTCCCGAGGCCAGTTGACCGAACAGAGACGCCATTTGATTGAGCTGCATGAAATAGGTGGGCGCTCCGCAATCGTCCCGCGCTCCGATAAACTCGTCTGGGGGCATATGCAGCAGTTCGGCAACTTTGCCCAAAATCAAGGATTGAACGGGGTGGTTGCGCTTGAGATAAGTCGTCAGCGGCCATTGTCGCTGTTGGCACACTGCCAGCATTCCGGCGTGTTTTCCCGAACAGTTATGTTCGAGGGGCGATCGCTTCCCGGCGGGAATCGGACATTGGAGTTGGTCGGGTTCGATCGCACATTGCCAGAGAATGCGAAACACCTGTCTGGCTTGTTCGATGGTGCCTTGGTGAGAACTGCACATAATCGCCAGGTCTCGATCGCTGAGGTTGTAACGCTCGATGACGCCGGTTGAGGTGACGGCGAGAGCCTGAAAGGGTTTGAGCGCCGATCGAATAAAACTGCCGAATTCGGGATTTCCTGCTACCGAGAGGACGCGACCCCGGCGATCGCACACCACCGCCTGGACTTGGTGCTTGGATTCGACGATGCCTTCCCTTAATAATTGAACTTCAATCGCGTGAGTGTGATGTCGTTTTGCCATAAACCTGTACTGCGAAGATTGCGTTAGGCGACGAGCCAACCGATCGCGCCGGCCACGATCGACAATCCTAATACGCCGAACGTCCGATACAAGCGTTTTAAGACCGGATCGATTTGATAAGCGGCGATCAGGCGATCTCGGGCTAGAATTTCCGAGGTTTTCGTCCAAGTTTGCCCGTCGTACCATCCAGACTCTTCGTATTCGACGACGGGACTCTCGAGGCGATCGCGAACGTATTTCCAGCCTAAATACAACCGTACCAGTGCCAGCAACAGAAAAACACTCGCCCCGGCACTGGCACCGAGGGCGAACTGTACGGGATGTTTGGCAGGATCGAAACTGGCGGCGGCCACGGGCCCGGCGATCGCCCAACTCGGCACCCAAATCCAAGCCAGGGTTTTAATATAATTCGACAGGATTCCGTGGCTCGATCGAAACAAGCAAGACTCTTTCAGGGCTTGATATTCGTTAATCGGCCGTTGTTCTTCCGGAACCGGGCAAACCGAGAGATCCAAATCGTACATCACACATCCGGGGCGTCGGGGTCAGATTGGGGAATATCGATCCGTTCGGCGTGTCCCCAAAAGGCTTCCAGGTTGTAAAAGTCGCGTTCTTCAGGCATCAAAACGTGAACGATGGCGTCTCCATAGTCCATCAACACCCAGTTTCCTTCGGCTTGTCCTTCCACTCGCAGCGGCTTGCGCTCTAAGTTCTCTTCCACGTTGTTTTCGATCGACTGGGAGATGGCGCGAACCTGCACCCGAGAAAACCCAGTGGCGATGATGAAGTAATCGGCTAAGTAAGAGACTTCTTCAACGCGCAGGACCAAAATGTTCGAGCCTTTGCGATCTTCGGCGGCTTCGGCGGCTAACATCGCCAGACGGTAGCTTTCCGCCTCACGATCGACGGCAGAGGTGACGGGGGGAGAAGACATAGCGTTGGTTTGAGACGTATCGGTCATTCACTCTCGAGGTAAGGACTACAGCGATCGCCCTCAAACCGTTCTCTGTCAACTCATTGACCGGGAACGGCGTGACACGATGGGCGATTAGATATTATCATCAACTTTTTGCTGATATCCTAACAAAGATGAGCCGGAATTGCTGGGGCGATCGCACTCTCGAACCGTCTTCTCGCCCCCCTCTCGGCCCCCTCACACCGTCTTATGAAAATCGCGACTTGGAACGTCAACTCTATCCGAACCCGGCGATCGCTCGTGTGCGATTGGCTCGAGGCCAATCCCGTCGATTTGCTCTGCGTTCAAGAAACCAAAGTCGTCGATGAAGACTTTCCCCGCGAACCCTTCGAGTCCCTGGGGCGTCACGTCTACTGTGCGGGACAAAAATCTTATAACGGCGTCGCCCTCTTCAGCCGCGTTCCCTTAGACAACGTGGAAATTGGCTTCGGGGCGTTGCTTCCCGAGGAGATCGTCGGCGATCTCGACGACCAAAAACGGGCGATCGCCGGCACCTTAAACGGCGTGCGCGTGGTCGATCTCTACGTTCCCAACGGCGGTGAATACGACAGCGACAAGTATCGTTACAAACTTCGCTGGCTCGAAGTGTTACGAAAATACATTGAAGTCACTCTTGACAAATACGACCGTTTATGCATTTGCGGCGATTTCAACATCGCCCCCGACGATCGCGACATTCACACGCCTCCCGGTAACAAACCCATCGTGGGAACGACTCCCGCAGAACGAGAGGCGTTACAAGAGGTTCTCAGCCTGGGATTGCGCGATCCGTTTCGCAAGTTTACCGAAGAAGGGGGAATTTTTAGCTGGTGGGATTACCGAGGTGGCTCGTTCCGCCGAAATCGCGGTTGGCGCATCGACCATCACTATCTCACCTCAGAACTGTTCGATCGCACCCTCTCTTGCACCATCGACGTCGAACCCCGCAAACTCCCCAAACCCAGCGACCATACACCCGTTATCGTAGAGTGGAAAGATTGACTGAGAAACTCGAAAACCCCAATATCTCAACGATACCGGGGTTGTGAAACTCGAGGGTTCCGGCTCGATCTTCTAGGCGGCGCTTTGCAGCATCGAATCCAACTCGCCGCGATCGTCGAGGTCGTGTAAATCGTCGCAACCGCCCACGTGATGGTTATCGATAAAAATTTGAGGAACGCTCGTCCGTCCGTCGGCCCGTTCGGACATTTTGGCGCGAGCTTCGGAATCGCCGTCGATGACGTACTCTTGATAATCGACCCCTTTACTCTCGAGGAGGGCTTTCGCGCGAATGCAATAGGGGCAACGGCTCCAAGTGTAAATCTCTACCTTCGACATTACAACTTCCTCAATATATCGTCATCAATCTTAAGTTAAATTTTATCAAGATCGAAGAAGTACGGGACAGAGGAGATATCCGACCCTTACATCACGCCGATCGTGTAGTGGAAATTTCCGTCACCGACGTTGCGCCGCAGGGTTTGCATAATGGAATCGACATCGTCGTAAGGACCGCTGGTGAAAAACGGTTCTCCGTCAAGACCGAACTCTAACTTCAGTTCGCCGTTCCACTGACCGAGATGGGCTTTCGCCTCCTCGAAATCTGGGTGAGGGTCGAATCCCAGTCCCTTGGCGTACTCAGCCGCACCGAAAACCAGGGCTTGGGCTTGCTCGAGAGTAATATCTCGAAAGCCTTCGGGAAAGCCACTGTACGCCATGCTTAACAATTCCGAATGTTCCGAACCGTTGGCGGGTCTGGGTTTCATCGCATCCTTCACGCCCAAACACCAGTAATCGACGAGATAGGTGGTAATGCTGTATCGCTCGAAGCGATCGGAACGAGAGAGGAAGACGACGCCCAATCCTATTCCCATTGGCCCCTCTTCGTCTTCGTCTTCGGTGTTGCGTCTTTCTCCGAAAAAATGTTCGTAAGTCTGGGTGTCCAGGGTACATCGAGCAACGGGCGGGAGATCGCCAGTTTCGAGGCGTTTTTGTTCGGCTTGGGCTGCACTGGCTTTAATGAAGGCTTTAACCTCCGATTGTTTGACGCCGAGTTTGCGGGCGATTTGTTTGGGAGTGAGTTTCCGCTCCCGCAGTTGGAGAATTTCGGTTTCGAGTTCTGGGTTCATCGATTTTCGTCAATTGAATGCAATTGGAAGGCGACGCGACATTAATCCGTTCCGACAACGGCATAATCGATCAGTTGTAACAATCGCTGGCGTAGCGTTGTCAAACCGAAGCCTTCCGTCGCCGAGACGAAGGCCGCCTGGGGGTATTCCTCTGCCGCGAAGTCTAAGGTTTCGCCGTCTACGGTATCGATTTTATTGAACACCAACAAAATCGGCCCCGGCGTCACGGGCATATCGGACAGAATACCCATAACCGATCGAATTTGACTTTGCCAAGCGGGATGGGATAAGTCTACAACGTGCAACAGGGCATCGGCTTCGGTGATTTCTTCCAAGGTGGCGCGGAAAGCGTCGATGAGGGCGGGGGGGAGTTCGTGGATAAATCCCACTGTGTCGGTCAGGACGAACTGACGCACTTCGGAAGTGTTCTCGTCGGTGACGGCGATGCGGCGTGTCGTGGGGTCGAGGGTGGCGAAAAGTTGGTCGGCGGTGTAGATTTCGGCGTTGGCGAGAACGTTCAGCAAGGTGGATTTTCCAGCGTTGGTGTAACCGACGAACGCTACTGAGTGGACTTCTCGATGTTGTCGCTGTTGGCGCAGGCGCGATCGATGGGCTTGCAGGCGATCGACCTCTTGTTGCAACCGCGAAATCCGCCGTTGAATCGCCCGACGTTCGGTTTCTAACTGGGTTTCCCCCGGACCTCGGGTTCCGATACCGCCCCCGAGTCGAGACATGGCTTGTCCTCGTCCGGTCAGACGGGGTAGGTTGTATTCGAGTTGTGCTAGTTCTACTTGCAGTTTCCCGGCGCCGGACTGGGCCCGTTGGGCGAAAATATCGAGAATGACTTCGGTGCGATCGACCACCCGCACGCCGATGCGTTTTTCTAAGTTGCGAACTTGCGCCGGAGAGAGATCGCGATCGAACACCACTAAATTCGCCCCCACCGTTTGCACGGTTAAAGCAATTTCGTCGACTTTCCCCGATCCCACTACGGTTTGAGGATGGGGGCGAGATCGGGACTGTTGCAGGGTTTGCAACACGATACCTCCGGCGGTATCGACGAGTCGTCCCACTTCGACCAGGCGATCTTCAAACTGTTGGGCGTCGAGTTCGGCGGTTCGCATACCGACGATCAAGACGCGATCGCGATCGCCTTCGACTTGTTGGGCGACGAATTCCCGTTGAAACTCCGCTTCGAGTTCCTCCACCATCGCCAGAAAATCGCGACGGGCTAGGGCGTCTAAACTCAACGGCGGCGAAACCGTCCAACTGGCTTCGTGGGTATTGGGAACCAAATTCGCCAGATAAGTGTGTTTGACGTAACCCACATCGCCACCCCCCCGTCGCCGGAATCCAGAACCCGTCAACGTGAGAGCGGCTAGGGCATCGAGGCGTTGAATGGCCATGGCCGTGAGAGCGGAGTTTCCCGGCGGATTGGTTTTTAATTGAGTGGCAACGCAACGAATCCCGCTGAGACGACTCGCACCATAACGGGGCAGTTCCAAAGGCGGAATTTGAGTCTGTCGCGGCGTTCCCACACCCACTCGAATCACTTGACCCCGTCGGTTAATGTAGGCGCAGACGGGTTTACTCAAATCAGTCGAAATCGCGGCGAGACGTTGGGCGAATTCTGGTGTCGTCAGACAGTCGCCCGGTAAGCGTTGGTGGTACAGCCGCTGAAGTTGCTTGAGTTGGCTGGGTTTGAGACCTTGGAGTTGACCGTAAACGGTATGAATAGGCGCTAAACCAGAAAACTGGCTCCCGAAAAACAATATGAATGTGGTATCTATTTTAGCGACGCGATCGCCCACTGACTCGGTAAATTCTCGATTGTCTTAATACTGTTTTAATACTTTGTTCACATTATCTTAAATCGATCGAAATCAAGACTGAAAGCGCGGCCTCGTCCGGTTGAGGAGCGATCGCCGCGCTGGGTAGAAGTGAATTAAGTCTGATGGAGAGTCGAACAGTTTAGAGGCTTTCGATCGCCTGTCGGGACACTTGTTTCTCGAATTCCGCTTGAGCGTTGTGGAGGAGTCGTTCGCGACTATCGGCCGCTTGCGAGAGGTTCGGAACCAGGTTCCGCGCCTGCAAGGTCATATGAAACTGGAGATGAGCCACGTAGTCACGGATATCTTCGCGTAATGCGGTTTGTTCGAGTTGACGAGCTTGTGCGTTCAAAGTGTTCTCCTGCCAAACTTGGCGTCGTCGGCTAAATAATTCGATTGATTTAGGGCTAATCTTCGTCAAAAGTTACCACGAGCCGACCGAACACTCGCAGGATTGCAAAAAACCTTAACAGAGTCGTTGGGGAGAAGGGGAGAAGGGGAGAGG
>NZ_JAQNCQ010000299.1:0-5874 GCF_028368005.1 Geitlerinema sp. CS-897
AGCTTCCCAATTGAATCGGTAATCGCCGACGAAAATCCAAGGTTTTTGAGCTTCTCGATCGGAAAACCTTGCACCATTTTCTGAAAAAAAGTCCCAAAATCCTTACTGGGTCTACATTTCAGTTTTGTTCAGCAAGCCCTGGTTAGGGAGACTTCTCCAATACAGCTGCGAATTTTTCGTTCTCGTCCGCTACGAGTCTGGCTGCTTTGGGCAAAAAAATAGGGCCAGTTCCGGGCCAAGGGTTTCGAGCCAGTGGTCGCGCAGGCTCAGCTCGATGCTCTCGAAGTCTTGGACTTTCTCTTTAGGGGTATTTTGGTACAGGATATCGGCGATCGTCTCGGCAGCTTGTTTGAGTTTTTGACGTTCTTCTGGGGTCATTGACGACTGGGGAATGCTTTCCTCTCTATTCTCGAACCTCTGTCAATGCGTATTTCTACTCATTGCATTAACTAGATGCTCCCCAGAGAGAGGCTTGTCTGACTGAGTAATACTCTATCCTTTGCCGATAAGCTAGGTTTCAAGAAGTCTTCACCACATCCCCCCTTAGCCCCTCTTGGGAAGGGGGGTTGGGGGGATAGATAGACGGGTCGGGTTGGGCAAAACCAGTATTTGAAATTCAGATTCTGTATAAAACCAGTGTTTTAGACTCGGATTCTGTGTAAAACCCAACGAGAAAATTCACCACAACAATATAAAAGACACAGAGAATTGAGTTTTTTAGCGAAATCCCCAGTCTCTTCAAATGCCGGGGATCTTTGCGATCTTTGTTACGATCTTCGTTTATCGCTACAGTATGGCGTTGGGTTCGAGAAGCGTGACCGTCCAGCGATATTCGGGATTCGATCGGTATTGTGAGGAGTTTTCCAAATATCGAATAAAGGTGAAAAAGTCGTTGTCGTAATGGGTGACGATACACCCCGAACTCGCCGTTCCCGATAGAGGAAAATTCAGGTCTGGGTGGAAGACAAACGCACCGCCATCTCGCCCCGGTAGCCACTGACGAACGGGTTCGCCAGGATCGATGTCGCCGTCGTTATTGCGATCGAATCCGATGGGGAGTTCCCCGACTTGCATCAACCCCGTAAACGGTCGCCCGCGACGCAGACGCATTCCCGGTTGTAACTGCCATTTTCCGATGTGTTGACCGGTCATTACCTGCGCCGGACCGCCAAAAGGTTCGTGGTCTGGATGGACACGCAATCGAGCGTTGGATTCTGTGGTGACGGGAACGGCGAGGCGAATTTGCGGGCGATCGCTCTCGTCGAAGGTCAGTAATACCAGTAAATCGTTATATCGCGGTGGTAAGGCGGCGTTTCCGTTGGGGGTTCCGTCGGGATTCGTCCCCTTCAGCAATACGATATTGAATTCGCCCGGTTCGCGATCGATGTGGTAATTCTGCGATTCCATATACGCAACGATCGCGGTTGCGAAATCCGATCGCGGACTGGAACGACGGTATAAATGTCGGTGACGCGTCGTGTCGGTGTTGGAAACCGTTTCGATCGCCGTTTCTCCGGTTTCAGTTTGAGCCGATGCAGGAGGCGCAGCGAGTTCGACCGCGAAGGTGGCGAGAAACGTTCCCACCAGCAAACGCCCGGTCAGTTGAAGGGTATGGGAGAAAGCGAACACGGTAGAGAATTGAGAATTGACAATTGAGAATCGATAACTGAGTGTTGGAGTTGAGGGGCGATCGCTTACGTTTACCGCCTTGTCGCCACCTCGTCCGGTTATCTTCTCAACACCTCACGATCTTTTCACTCGATTCTAGACAGCGGCCGTTGCTCGATGTTCGATGCGAGTTCCCAACACCTCGAGAAACTTCGCTAACCACTGCGGATGGGCGGGCCAAGCGGGGGCGGTGACGAGATTTCCATCGACGATCGCTTCGTTGACGGGAATTTCAGCGTAAGTTCCTCCTGCGAGTTCGACCTCGGGACGACAGGCGGGATAGGCCGAGCAAGCTTTACCGTGGAGAACGTCGGCCGCTGCGAGCAGTTGCGCCCCGTGACAGATCGCCGCGATCGGCTTTTTAGCGTTGGCGAAGTAGCGTACGATTTCGATAACGCGCTTGTTAAGTCGGATGTACTCGGGAGCGCGTCCGCCGGGAATCACTAGAGCGTTGTAGGTTTCTGGGCGAATTTCCTCGAAACTGGCGTTGAGGGTGAAGTAATGACCCGGTTTTTCGCTGTAGGTGCGATCGCCCTCGAAATCGTGGACGGCGGTGCGAACTTTATCCCCGACTTTGGTATCCGGTGCGACGGCGTCTACGGTGTAACCCACCATTTGCAGAGCTTGAAACGGAACCATGACTTCGTAGTCTTCGACGAAATCCCCGACGAGCATCAAAATTTTTAAACCGGCCATATGACTTTACCTGATGTCTACGATACGTTTTTTTAAACGTTGATTCGAGTCTTGAGTCTAGTATGGCACGGCGATCGCGGCGGGTTGACCGAGGGTTGCGATCGTAACCTAAGATACCTTTTCCCACGGGGATCTTCTACTATCATCGATCTCGATCTCGTTGAATAGTTAAGCAAGCATGAAACTAACTGCTCGTAACACCCTCAAAGGTAAAGTCACCAAACTCGTTCCCGGAACTGTGAACTCGGAAGTCACCCTAGAAATTGCTCCGGGTGTCGAAATTGTGGGAATTGTTTCAAAAGCCTCAGCAGAACGGTTGGAGTTAACAGACGGAAAAGAGGCTTACGCCATTATCAAATCAAGTAATGTTATGTTTGCAGTCGAATAATTTCTAAAATCCCCGATTTACAATCAGATCGGGGATTTGAAATTGGGGATAGTATTATATTCTATGGTTTGTGCTTATAATTCGCTCAAAAATGGGACTCTTCCGAACTTACCAAGCAAGAAATCGCTAACACTCTTACTCCATAAGAATTTTTTTAAACTGTATAATATGGAATCTGTTTCCGATAAGCTAGGTTTTAGAAGTCTTCACCACATCCCCCCTTAGCCCCCTATCCCCCCTTAGCCCCCCTTTCAAAGGGGGGTTGGGGGGATGGTTGGGGGGATAGAGAGACTTGTTGGGTTGGAAAAAATCAGTATTTTAAATTCGGATTCCGTATGAGATTTGGATTCTGTATCAGCTCGTATCCGATGAATTTACATTTTCGAGATGCACCCACTAATTTGACTTCTTCTGCCTTTTTTACGCTGAGTTTGACCCTCGGCATAAAGTCGTTTAATAAAGCTCAAACGGGAAGTTTGTAGACTGAATTTCCTGCAAATTGGGTTTCCCGCGAACACGCTTTTTTGTATCACCGATCTAGAGGATCGCACCTTTTCCGTGCCAGTTCCACACCTTAATCGTTTTATCCCAACTGCCCGACACGATAGTTGTACCGTCCGCACTGACGGCGACACCTTGCACGGCACCCATGTGACCCGAGAGCGTGTATCGAACGCGATAGTCGTGGAGGCTCCAGACCTTAATCGTCTTGTCGTTACTGGCGGTGACTAAGGCGCGATCGCGGGCGATGTAGGCGATCGCGTTGACATCCCACAAATGACCCGAAAGGGTCTCGAGTTCGGTTCCGGTTTCGAGATCCCAGAGTTTTACAGTGCGGTCTTTACTCCCGCTGGCCAGTTGTTTTCCGTCTGGAGAGATCGCCACGGCCAACACCGAATTTAAATGCCCCGAGAGGGTGTGAATCAGAGTGCGATCGCGCAAGTCCCACAGGTGAATTTTATTGTCGAGTCCCCCCGTGGCCAGCCAGCGACCGTCGGGTGAGACGGCGATGGTTTTAATACTGCCCGAACGGGCGGTGAGCGTCGTACTGGCTTGGGACTGCTTCGGTTCCCAAATTTGAACGGTGCGGTCTTTACTGCCACTGGCGAGAAACGATCCGTCAGCCGCAAACACCACCGACGTTACGCCGCGCAGATGTCCGCTGAGGGTGTTGATGAGCTGTCCGGTGTGAAGGTTCCATAACTTTATCGTGGCGTCGTCGCTACCGCTGGCCAAGACGGCTTCGTCGGGAGAAATCGCGACGGCGTTAACAGGACGCCGATGCTGTGACAGAGTGTGCTGGAGTTTTTTCGTGCGGAGGTTCCACACCAAAATGCTGTTATCCAAACATCCCCCCACGACCCACTGTTCCCCCGGACTCAATGCCACTGAGGTAATCAGCGACGTGGGAGCGGGTAGCGTGTAGGCACAGTGCCAACCTCGAGTTGTCGGAAGGGGTGGGGCGTGGGAAATCGGCGCGATTTCAGACTCTTCCCGTCGCGTCGGAGGCAGGTCTGAGGGCAACGGACGGGAGGGATGGGGCGGTAGAGGCTGGGGTGTCGTCGTTCGCGATCGCCCCGACGAAGGCCCTTCGACGGCCGTTTCGGGGAGACGGTTTGTGGTAGGAGAGCCGGTTGCGACTGCGTTCTTCACCCGCCGACGGCGAGCGGGTTTTTTCGAGTGGGGACTTTTGAAATCGCGAACGATCTCGTCGACTGACTGGTAGCGATCGACCAGTCGCTCTTGAATAGTTTTGTCGAGAATGCGTCCGAGGCGATCGCCCACCGAACGGTGTTGGGAGGCTAGTTTTTCCCGCCATCGCCAGCCCTTCAAGGGATCGAAGAGGGTATCGGGGCGAGCGTTGGTCAGCAGTTGAATGCAGGTCACGCCCAAACTGTAAATATCGCTGGCGGGATAGGCGATGCCGCTTCGCAGTTGTTCGAGAGGCGCATAGCCAACGGTTCCCACTTTCGTTCCCGGTTCGGACAGGGTGTCCCGCGTCAGTTGTTTGGACACGCCGAAATCGATAAGCATCAGCCGTCCGTCTTTTTGACGACGCAGGATATTGACGGGGGTAATATCGCGATGGACGACTTGGTGTCGGTGAACGAAGCGCAATACTGGGAGCAACTGCGCGAGAACTTCTTTGATTTGGGCTTCGCTAAAGGCACCGTTTTGTTCGAGTTCGTGCCAGAGGGTATGACCGTCGATATATTCTTGTACCAAGTACAGACGGGACTCTTCCTCGAAAAAGGCGAATAGGGTGGGAATGTTGGGATGTTCGCCGAGTAGAGACAGTTGCGTGGCTTCTTGATAGAACAGTTCGATGGTTTTTTCGTGGGTACTCGGGGTCGCGTCGCTCCCGGTTCCCTGGGGTAACAGTTGTTTGATGACGCAAAAGGTGTTGAGCCGATCTTCGTCTACTGCTAGGTACGTGCGACCGAACCCCCCCTGAGCTAACGGTTTGGTGGGGCGATAGCGTCCTCTGAGTTTGAGGCGAGAGCCACAACTGAGACAGTGAGTTGCGTCGTCGAGGTTCCGGGGGTGCGAACAGTCGGGGTTGAGACAAAAAATCATGGTGACGCACGCTAGCTGGGTCTATTGTTATTGTCTCCGATCGCGCAGCCCGTGTGTCAGTACGACTCGACAAACGGGTGACGTTAATACAGGAGAACTTTTGGCGGATCTAGACGTTTCCGAGCGAACCAATGCGATCGACACGTGAGTTTTTGAGCGATCGCGCACCCCTCCCGCCGATCTCCGGTTGACGCTTTCGGTTTTGGAGGATGCAACGCTCGACCCGCGATATCGGCACGTTACACCGTGGAGATCGATCGAGATCTTCACCCCATTGTAAAAACTTTCACCTGCGAACCCGCTCGAACTTTTAAGAAACTTGACAGATTGACGTGAGTTGGAAATTCGAGGAATCTAAAAAGGTCTGTATCGAGTTTGCCCGATGTCAACGACCGATCTCACTCCTACCAAGATCCGTCGCAGTGCTCCGCCCATAGCCGAGGGCTTGGGGGGTGGTGAAGCGACGGGAGGGAGTAGTTCGCTTAAGCCTAGGAAACAAATATTTATTTTCTAAGCTAAGATAGTTTCATGCTAAACATGACGTG
>NZ_JAQNCQ010000300.1:0-7081 GCF_028368005.1 Geitlerinema sp. CS-897
CCCTAGCTCCCCCTCTCCCCCTCTCCCTTGCTCCCTAGACCAAATACTTCGCTAACAACAACTTCAATTTCTCCTTCGTCTCGGCGGGGACTTTGTCCAACGGCGTAATCACCGCAAACTTCAACGCCGAATGCGCCTCCGAGACGAAGGGGTTTTCGCTGAGACGGCGCACCGCGTCGCGAATCACCTTTTGAGCGTTTTCGGCGTTGCGGTGTAAGTTCTGAATTACCATCTCTACGGTGACGCTGTCGTGGTCGGAATGCCAGCAGTCGTAATCGGTCACTAAAGCTAAGGTGGCGTAGGCGATTTCTGCTTCTCGAGCGAGTTTGGCTTCGGTGAGGTTGGTCATGCCGATGATGGTAGCGCCCCAACTGCGATATAACTCCGATTCGGCTTTTGTGGAAAAGGCCGGCCCTTCCATACAAATGTAGGTTCCGCCTCGGTGAACGGACGCTTCGCCGAGGTCGATGCTATCGGCGGCTTCAGCTAAAACACTCGCCAGTTGAGGACACACGGGATCGCCAAAGCCAATGTGAGCGACGATACCGTCCCCGAAGAAGGTGGCGACGCGATCTTTGGTGCGATCGATAAACTGGTCGGGAACGACTAAATCGATGGGTTTGACCGCTTCTTTTAACGATCCCACCGCTGAGGCGGAGATGAGATAGTCTACGCCGAGATGCTTCATGGCGTAGATGTTGGCGCGAAAGGGCAGTTCTGACGGGAGAAGGTGGTGGTTGCGGCCGTGACGGGCCAGAAACGCGACGCGAGTTCCGTCTAGAGTGCCGAGAACGATGGCGTCAGAGGGATCGCCAAAGGGGGTTTCGACGCGCACTTCTTCGATGTCTTGGAGCGCCTCCATTTTATAGAGTCCGCTACCGCCAATAATGCCAATTTTTGCTTGATTCATAGAATTTTGCGTTAATTTCGATCGTTTGATGTTGACAGTTGACGATCGCCTCGAACGTTACGGTCGTCGAGCGTTGCTAAACCTGTCAGGTCGAGCCATCGTGCCGAATCGCAGCGTTAGAACGGACGCCAAAGTGCGTAACAGTCCGTGATTTATTGTTCGGTGTTCTTGGCAAAAGAGCAAGGTACAAATTTTGTATAGTTTGTCAGTGACTTCGATCGCGAAAATTTCTTTACACGATCGCGTGTTTTTGTGTCAACGATCGCACTCTTTCTTTACGCATTCTTTAAATAGAATGTTAATATGACAGGTGAAGGTTTACAGAATCTTTAAAAACCATGACTGCCAGGATGACTTCCGATAACTATTCCTTGGAGCAAGTGGTCGAACGGATCTGTACGTTGCGTCAAATTACTGCCGTCGATCGCGATTTATTGACCTCTGCACTCCTATCTCGTCCCGCGATCGATCGCCGAGAACGCAACCTGGTCGATCGCGTTTTTGAAGGACTCGATCGGGGCTGGATCTGGGTTGCTGACTGAGATTTCCGACCCTCTATTCTAGAGCGATCGCGTTAGTAACTGCGAGTTTTTACGCACTCTTTATAATTACTTTACAAATCGTATCGGGAAATACGGATCGATCTCGGTAAAACAAGTACTGTTCGGGGTTAAAGCTTCCGAATTGACTCAAGCGAGCGGAATCGAGCGATCGCGAACGATGACCCCCAAAACCTCCCTTCCCCAACTCTCTCTGACGCAAATTGTCGAGCGGATCTTCGCGTTCCGTCAGATTACCCCGATCGATCGCCAACTGCTCCATCGCGCCGTTCTCGATCGAAAATCCCTCACTCCGGCTGAATATCAACTCATCCAGCAACTGCAAGACGCCTTACATCGGGGTAAAATTTGGATCGCCGACGAATCAAGCCGGTCGTAACAGCCACACTCCCGTTTGCGTCATCCCCGATTCGTCCGGCCGCACCATCAAAAAGTGCAATCCTTTCGCCTGTTGTTGGCGTTGGTGGTAAGTCCGTGCCGCTGCCTGCACTTCAGAATCTTCAAACGTTGCCAACACCCAGCGATCGCTCAGTCCGGCTTCCAAAATCAACCCGTCTGGCGCACCGGGAATGTAATTCACTGCGACGGGATTCACTGAATCGAGCCATTGTGCCAGTTGCATCGATCGACGTCCGCCGTCGATAATCACCCCCGGAACTGACTGCGTTGAAGCCACCCCCAGCGTCACGGGATGTAGGAGTTCCGGCAGCGATCGAAAGCGCATCGGACGCGACGCCACGTTTTCGAGATCTCCAGCGGGAATCGACGCAAACCGCCAGCGATCGCCCCATAATTCTTCAGGAACCGGAACCGGTGCCGGACGGGGAACCGCCAAAGGATCGTACACCTCTGCCGTGTAACCGGGAAGTTGTCGATAGTCTTCGGCGCGTTTGAGCAACCATCGCTTCAAGGTTTCCACCCGCCGCGTCGCCTCCACCGCCACGCCTAACTTGTTTCCCGCCGCTTCGATTAAACTCAGGGATTCGGGACGAAAGACTTGCAAGCAGTGCGGAAGCGACGGTGAAGCCTGTTGGAGTTGCGCCGCAATCCAATCGGAATTGGCTTGCGATTGCGGACACCAGGCTTGAAAGCGAAAGTTTGAGGTGCGATCGCAGGCTAACAGTTCCCAGAGGGTCTCGCCAGACTCGTCTCGAACTGGACGACGAAAAAAATCAACTTGCCAAACAGTCATACATCAGGTCAAAAATTGCAGCTTTGGGGAGTGTATCTCAATGTAGGTCGATTGCCAGAAACCGGGTATCTCCAAAATACCGGATTTCTGTTTTTTTTGTATGTTGGTGCCGGTGCGTGACGCGGTAACCCCATTGACCTGACTGCGGCCAATTTTTCTAGTACATTGGCGGTGCGCCTCTTTCAGGAAAGAGTTAAGAGTGGAAAGTGAAGAGTTAAACAGAAATTCCCACTCTACACTCTGCCCTCTTCACTCTACACTGTAAAAAGCAGAAGCGGTGCGTAGCACTTTCGACCACCCTATTGTTCGAGTCACGCACCCTTGTCTATAGGCGGTGTACATCGGCGGTGCGTGACGATTTATAGGTCTAAGGATTTACTCCCTATTGTTCGAGTCACGCACCCTACAGGGTAATCGGAGATTCGACGTAAACTGTCGGTTCTTTTGAAGAAAACTCGATTCCGAAGCGACTCAGCTTTTGCGAGATCGTCTCGTTGGCTAACTCTAACAACCGCTTGCGAAGTTGAATCGAATTTTCGTTCGATCCCAGAATAAAAAAGGTTACGCGAGCTTGCATAGCTTTATCTTCACTGATGCGATCGAACGTAATGTTCGTACTGCCGGGATCGATCCCAAATACCGAGTTTGTCGAGTCTGTAACCACTTCTCGCACTAACGCCATATCTTGCTCGTCGAGAGGTTTGAGGAAGTCGAGATAAATCATCGACATTACCTTTTTAGCTCGGGTGAGGTTTTCGATTTCAATGTTGACGAGAATTGAGTTGGGAACCACAAATAACGTACTTTTTGCTGAAGTCCGAATTTTAGTCGAGCGAATCCCGATCGATTCGACTCGTCCCAACTGTCCGTCTTTCAAGCGAATATAATCGCCAGGAACGAAGGGGCGATCGAGATACAGTACGATGGTACTGAGAACTTGTTCTAAAATTTTCTGAGCGGCAGCAACTAAGGCTAAGCCACCGAGTCCTACCCCTGCAAACAAGCCTAACAAGTTGAGTTGTTGACTTTGAGCGTAAGCGAGAATCGCAAAAAAGCCGATAAGGACGTTCGCCACCGTCTCGAAAACTAACAGGAGTTCGTCAACTTCTAACCCCATCCGTTTGAGGAGATCGATTCCGTAAATTCGCAAAATCTGTTGTAACAGCTTTGAGATTAACCAAGCGATACTGGCAATAACGGCTAAATCTAAAAACGGGCTGATAAACTTGTAAAAACTCTTGTAATCCTCGAGCCAAACTGAGGATAGAGAAATCAAAACCAGCGTTCCCGACACCCGTAGAGGATTTTTAATCGGTTGGATGAGAGTGTCGTAGGTGCGAACTACCGTATCGGCGAAAAAGCGATCGAGGAACCAGCGAACGATCCTCGGCGTAAATCGTCCGAGCAACAACGAAATTAGAGTGAAACTGAGAAAAATCAACAAATTGAGGACGTTCGCCTCAGATAACCAAACAATTCCTCCGTTGAGGAACTTCATTCCCTCTGAAATATTCATGCAACGTAGTGAATTAAATAGTAATGGGAGAATCTACATAGACAGTCGGACCTTCGCTCTCGAATTCCGTACCGTACTCTTTGAGCTTTTGAGTGATTTTTTGATTGGCCGCATCGAGGACTTGTCGGCGAATTTCCATCGAAACGTTCCCAGAACCCAGAATGAAAAATGTCACTTGAGATTGAGTTTTGAGACGACCGTTTTTATCGGGAACATCTCGAAACGCAACATCAGTGTTTCGCGAATCGATACCGAAAATATCAGCGGTTCCCCGAACGATAACTTGACGGATCAAAGCGCGTTCGTCTTCAGGAAGTTGGGTTTGAAAATTAAAGTAGAGAATTGCCATCACTTTTTTCGCCCCCGTGAAGTTTTCGATCGTCATTTGAGTTAAGGCGTTGTTGGGGACGATCGCCAAGGTTCCTTTTCCCGACAGTCGAATTCGCGTCGATCGCAATCCGATCGATTCAATGCGTCCGAAGGTTCCATCGGGCAATCCCACGTAATCGTCGATGGTAAAGGGTTGGTCTAAGTATAAAACAATTCCGCCGAGAACCTGTTCTAAGGTTTTTTGAGCGGCAAAAGCAACCGCTAAACCTCCAATTCCCAAACTCGCTAACAATCCCAGTAAATTGACATCGTGGGCTTGGGCAAAAATAAAAATTGCCAGTAAGGTAACGGTTAAATTCGAGACGACCTTACCTAAATTGAGGAGTTCGTTAATTTTCGTGCCTTTTTTAATGACGATGTCGAGCAGGTAAACGTCGAACAATCGTGCAAAAATGCGGGATAAAAACCACACTAAGGTAACAGACAACCCCAAACTGGTGACGAGTTCCCAACCTCTGGGAATCTGAAGCCGAAACACCAGCACTTCTGCAACGATAAAGCCAAAAACAAACCCCAATTCTGTTAAATGGGGCTGAATTACGATGTGGTAAAAGTTGCCGAGTTTGGAATTTTGAAACGATGCAGACGCACGCTTGAGGAGCGGACGCAGTACCAGAGCGATCGCCAACGTAAATAATACGCCGATCGCGATCGATCCCCATTGAAACAGACGCTCGATATCGAGCGTTTCGGGTAAATTTTCAACCATCGAACCTTGCTTGTATCGGTATAAAGTTGTTGAGTTTCAACCGAACGAGGCTTTGCTAAAACTCGAACCTCGCGAACTTGCATCTTCGAGAGCGCCTCTGACACAATAAACGACAATCTCGCTTGCTCACTGTCAGCCAATTCGACATGACCCTAGCCGAAAGCTCTCCTCAAGCAACGTCTGTCAATCCGTTCTTTAACCTCACTTACGAGCCGAATTTTGAATCGTTAGGAGAAGGCTACTACGATATCGTCGCTGCTGCCGAATTTCCGACGCATATTGTCCGTTTTCGCAACGATCGCGTACTCCCATTACTGGGTCTCGACCCCGTTCGCGTTTCTAACCACCATTTTATCGAAGCGTTCGGTCAATTTCGAGCGAGTTTGCCACTGCTGGCGATGTGTTACCACGGATACCAGTTTGGCGAGTACAACCCCCACCTCGGCGACGGACGCGGTTTTCTCTACGGACAAGTTCGTGGAATCGACGACGAACTCTACGACTTCGGAACCAAAGGGAGCGGTACGACACCCTACTCTCGCAGCGGCGACGGACGACTGACGCTCAAAGGTGGCGTTCGGGAAGTTATCGCCGCAGAAACTCTCGAACGCATGGGAGTTCGCACGTCCCGCTGTTTGAGTGTCATCGAAACCGGGGAACGTCTGTGGCGGGGTGACGAACCCTCTCCAACGCGATCGTGTGTCATGGTTCGCATGAGTCGATCGCATATTCGTTTTGGAACCTTCGAGCGATCGCATTATTTACGCCGTCCCGACTGGACGACAAAACTGCTCGATCTCGTTATCGACACCTATTATCCCGAAATCGATCGCCAGGAAGACCCCGAAAACGCCTACCCTCGATTTTACGCCGCACTGGTGGCGCGAGTGGCGCGGTTGGCGGCCGAATGGATGGCGGCGGGGTTCTGTCACGCCGTCCTCAACACCGATAATATGTCCATTACTGGGGAAAGTTTCGATTACGGCCCTTACGCCTTTATTCCCAACTACGACCCAAAATTTACCGCCGCCTATTTCGACTATTACGGCCGCTACAGCTACGGCAACCAACCCCTCGTCTGTAAACTGAATTTAGAGATGTTACAAGCACCCCTCGCCTGTGCGATCCATCTCGAGGCGATGCAAGTAGCCTTAACGGAATTCGACGAAATCTATCACCGAAACTATCGCCAGTTAATGCTTCGTAAGTTGGGACTGGCCGATATTTCCACAGAAGACGCCGAAGAATTGGTGAAATTGACCGTCGAGGTGTTAGAACAAAACGAAGTCGGCTATCACGACTTTTTCAGTCAGCTTCGCCAGCAGTTTGCTCCACAATGGCGGGACGACGAAACTGCCATCTTTGCCAACGCCGAACCTTCAGAAACCCTGAAACCCTGGCGACTGGTTTACCATCGGATTTTACAAGGACTTTCCACAGAAGAACTCGAAGCCGTCAGCGATCGATTGCGAGAGGCCAATCCCTTGGTGGTTCCAGTCCGTCCAGAAATTGAGGCGGTGTGGGAACCGATTACTGTCGAGGATAACTGGCAACCGTTTTACGATTTATTAGAGCGAATTTGGCACTAATTGGGGCTTGCTGAACAAAACTGAAATGTAGACCCAGTAAGGGTTTTGGGACTTTTTTTCAGAAAATGGTGCAAAGTTTTCCGATCGAGAAGCTCAAAAACCTTGGATTTTCGTCGGCGATTACCGATTCAATTGGGAAGCTAGAGTCCAAAACGACCATTGGGCAAGCTGTACGGCATCAGAATTCGCTCTGGAGACTTATTCAGCAAGCCCTA
>NZ_JAQNCQ010000301.1:0-20688 GCF_028368005.1 Geitlerinema sp. CS-897
CTAAAATATTCAGAACAATCAAGCTAAACGACAATGCTTGTTCTCGAGTTCAAAGTCAAAGGGAAGCCCCACCAATACGCAGCGATTGACGAAGCGATCCGAACCGCACAGTTCGTTCGCAACAAGGCACTGCGCTATTGGATAGATAACCGAGGTGTTAACAAATACGACCTCAACAAATACTGTCGAGTCCTGGCTCGAGAGTATAGCTTTGCCCGAGAACTCAACAGCACGGCTCGTCAAGCCTCAGCCGAACGCGCTTGGTCGGCAATTTCTCGTTTTTTCGAGAACTGTCGCAAGTCTGTTCCTGGACACAAAGGATATCCCAAGTTCAAGAAAAACAGTCGTTCCGTTGAGTATAAAACTTCAGGTTGGAAGTTACTCGACCCCAAGCATATTGTCTTTACGGATAAGAAAAATATAGGACGACTAAAACTGGTTGGAACTTGGGATTTGGCGTTTTACAGTACAGAACAAATCAAACGGGTTCGACTGGTTCGCAGGGCTGACGGTTACTACGCACAGTTCTGCGTTAGTGTCGAGGTTCGAGAAACACTCGAACCGTCAGGAAATACCGTGGGGTTGGATGTCGGACTCAAGGAGTTCTACACCGATTCAAACGGAGAATGCGAACCGAATCCGAGGTTTTACCGAAACGCTGAGAAAAAGCTGAAACGCGCTCACCGAAGGGTGAGCAAAAAACAGAAAGGCTCTACCAACCGAAAAAAAGCCGTCAATCGACTCGGGCGAGTACACCTCAAAATAAGTCGGCAACGTGAAGAACACGCCAAGAGACTGGCGCGTTGCGTAATCCGATCTAACGATCTGGTGGCCTACGAAGACGTGAGGATACGGAATCTAGTGAGAAACCACTGTCTCGCTAAGTCGATTCACGATGCGGGTTGGTATCAGTTTAGGAAGTGGCTCGAACAATTTGGAGAGAAGTTTGGCAAGATTACCGTGGCGGTGAATCCTGCCTATACCTCTCAAAAATGTTCGAGTTGTGGTGCGATCGTTCAAAAATCTCTCTCGACGAGAACTCACGTTTGTCGGTGTGGTTTTGAGTTAGACAGAGACCACAATGCCGCCATCAACATCCTGAACGCTGCCTTGAGTACGGTAGGGCATACCGGAACTTGGGTCGATGACCCGAACGCTTCTGGAGATTTGACCGCTACCTTGGCTGGTGCAAACCTGTCAGGGCAAGTCGGATCGCTGAGAGAAGAATCCCCACGCCTTTAGGCTGGGGAGTGTCAATTATTCATCTAAAAATCATGGACGATACGACCAAAATTTTAAGGAGTTTTAGCGGGTCGCTGATTTCGGCAACCATCGCACTGTTGCTGTATCGGTTGACCAACTCCATCGTGCAGACTTTTGCCGATAAGCCCCTTCACACGGACAACACTACGGCGTTAAATATTGCTTCTGCGGTGCGAACCTTAGTTATGGGGTTGAGTGCTTTAGCAACGTTTATTTTTGCGTTTTCGGCGTTGGGATTGTTGCTGTTTGGGTTACAAACTCTGATTCAAAAGGTTTTTGGAAATACGTCGCCGTCTGAGTGAAGTTTGAGATCGGGTGGGTCTCGCCTACCTAAAGATTCGATTGTTATACAGCCATTTTGAGATTTGCAGCAGAATGCTCAAAGCAAATGGAGAGTCTTCAGTATGTTTTGATGTTTTCGATTCGATTGAATGATATAGGGTGCATCTCAATGGATGTAAAAATAGGAGTTTAAAGTAGGTTAGACTTCGGCAACGCTGCCGTCCCTGGGTGGAACGATCGCGAAACCCAACAGCAGCTCAATTCAGTGCAGAGACTCCGAATCTGATAAATTTACAGTTTTGAGATGTACCCATGATATAATCTTTCAACAAAAATTACATTAAATTTAAAATTTTCAGATAATGTCCGACTTTGCGTTGTCTTTACTTAATTGGGTGACAGGGTTTACGCGAGAGCGGTTCGTTCAAAAAACTCGAAATTTAACTCGAGTTCAAGAACGGTTTTTACTCGAACTTTTACGGCAGTATCGAGATACAGAATTCGGCAAAGATTACGGATTTCGAGAGATGAAAACCGTTGCGGACTTTCGGAAAAAAATGCCGATTTTGCCGTACAAAAGTTACGAACCTTACATCGATCGCGTGGCAAAAGGAGAACCGAACGTTTTATTACCCGATCCGGTAGTTTATCTTACCTTGACGAGCGGCTCGACAGGTAAGAAAAAATTGATTCCCACGAGTCGGAAATCTCAAAGTGTATTGCGTCGGGCAAACCTGACTAGCCTCGGTTTTTTGACGCGGGGCTTACAGCGCCGAGGACTGAAATTCGGTAAGATTTTGCTGACCAACTCGGCATTAATTTGGGGA
Organism: Geitlerinema sp. CS-897; assembly: GCF_028368005.1. Taxonomy (NCBI): domain Bacteria; kingdom Bacillati; phylum Cyanobacteriota; class Cyanophyceae; order Geitlerinematales; family Geitlerinemataceae; genus Geitlerinema; species Geitlerinema sp. CS-897. Next base: position 2,373 of record NZ_JAQNCQ010000301.1, read on the forward strand.
CGAACCGAGGGAGGAATCGAGTTCGGACCGGCTAGCGTCGGCGTGATGCGGATGGACAAACGGCTTTATAATACTATTTTTTCTAGCCCGTTCGAGACATTGCTTCCAGCCGATAGCGTGGCGCGTCATTACGTGGCAATTTTATTTGCGTTGCGCGATCGCAGCACTCGGGGAATCGTTGCGAATTTTCCGATGTTGATTTTACGCATCTGTAACTATCTCGATCGCTACGGAGAAGAGATGGTGCGAGACCTCGAAAACGGGACGATCGCCGATTGGCTGAACCTCGAACCCGACATCCGAAAACAACTCGAATCCATGTGGGAGGCGGATGGCGATCGCGCCGCCGAACTGCGCCAAATTCTCCAAACCGAAGGACGCCTTACGCCGAAATCCGTTTGGTCCGAGTCTCTATTTGTCGCAGCTGCGCGAGGGGGAACCTCCGATTTCTACTTTCGCCGTTTTCCCGAATACTTCGGCGAGACACCAATTTTCGGAGCCGTATTTTCCTCGGCAGAAGGAACCTTTAGTATCTATCCCGACGTAGACACCGACGGCAGTATTTTATCGATCGAAACCGGCTTTTTCGAGTTTATCCCCGAAGATCGATGGCACGTCGAACAACCCGAAACCCTGCTTCCGAGCGAAGTTGAAGCTGGCAAACGCTATCGCATTCTTCTGAGTAGTTACGGTGGCTTTTTCCGATACGACATCGGCGATGTCGTTGAAGTGGTCGGATTTTACAACCAAGCCCCGCTCATCGTCTTCAAACACCGCGCTGGCGGTTTGATTTCTGCGACGACTGAGAAAACCACTGAAGACCATGCCACTCGCGTTATGGATAGTTTACAAGAAGAGTTTGGCGTGCGACTCGAAGATTTTTGTTTGACGTTATCTGAAAACGATTTTCCCGCGCGATATCTAGTGAATATCGAACTAGCTGAAGGAGAAACCCTGAAAAATCCTGAAGTATTTTTACGCCGCTTTGACGAACGACTCAGCGAAGAAAATACGCACTATCAAATTTCTCGCAAAAGCGATATTCCGCCGCCGCGTTTGCGAATTTTGAAATCGGGAAGTTACGACATTTTACGTCAACGCCAAGTCAAAAAAGGAATTCCCGACTCTCAGTTGAAATTCCCTCACATCAGCGAAGACCGTCAGTTTCTCTCAGATTTACCGCTGTTGGAGGAAGTGGAGATAATTGAGGGTTGATAGGGAACGGGGAACGGGTGCGTGTTTATCAGTGTAGAGTGCAGAGCTTAGTGGTGCAGAAAAGTCATGAAACCCTTGTTAGAAAAGATATCGCCGTATTAAAGGGTTGGCTGCAAAATCCCAGATTGGTAAATTGCTGCCGGAGATCCCCGGCATCTTGGAGATGCCGGGGATCTGGATTGAGTCCCAATACAGATTTTATGTGTTTTGTCAATTCCCGATCTAGAAAAGTTTTCTGCACCACGGAGGAGGGCAGAGTGTAGAGTGAGAATTCCTCTTTAACTCTTCACTCTACACTCTTAACTCTTCCCTAAAAGAAGCGCACCGACTCTTTGTCTCATCATCCCATCATCTCCCCATCTCCTCACCCCCGTTACCATGTCGGATTCTCACAAATTACCTCGCTGGCTTGTTCGGCATTGACGGGACGGGAGAAAAGATAGCCTTGAGCGTATTCACAGCCGAGCTGTCGGAGTTGGTTGAGGTGTTCGGGAATTTCGACACCTTCGGCGACTGTAGAGATATTGAGGGTTTCCGCGAGCATGACGATGGACTTGGTAATTGCTAGATTCCCGCGATCGCGCTCCATCGTTTGAACGAAGGACTTATCGATTTTCAGGGTGTCGATGGGGAAACTTCGCAGGCGGGAGAGGGACGAATAGCCCGTTCCAAAATCGTCGATACTCAACTGAACGCCCATTTTTTTGAGTCGCTGTAACGTATCTAACACCGTGGCTTCGTTTTCGACGATGGTGGTTTCGGTGATTTCTAGCTTCAGGAAACAGGGATCGAGGTGCGTGAGTTTCAACGCTTGTTCGACGCGTTCGACGATCGAAGGTTGAGAAAACTGGCGTCCCGACAGGTTCACGCACACCGTCAACTCTCGGTTGGTAAACTGTCTGCGCCAGCGTTTCATCTGATGGCAGGCTTGAGAGAGAACCCACCACCCCAAGGGAACGATCGCTCCCGTTTCTTCGGCGATGGGGATAAACTCGTCGGGGGAGACGCGACCGAATTCATCGTGATTCCAGCGCAACAGTACCTCGAAACCACTGATACGTCCCGACATCAGCGAGACGATCGGTTGATAGAACAGTTCTAACTCCTTGCGATCGAGGGCGTGACGCAAATCGACCCCCAAGCGAAGCTGTTTGAGGTTGTTTTTCGACATGGTGCTGTCGAAGATTTCTTGACGGGCTTTTCCGAGCTGTTTGGCGCGATACATGGCTGTATCAGCGTCTCGCAGCACGTCGGAGGGGGTTTGATAGAGGGTATCGACTAAAACGATGCCGATGCTGGCGGTGACGAAGATTTCCTGATATTCGAGTTCGAGGGGATTTTGGAGCGAGTTTTGTAAGCGATCGGCCAGCAGTTGGGCGTTGGCATCGGCACTCATATCTTGCAGTAAGATGGCGAATTCGTCGCCACTCAGCCGCGCCACGGTATCGCCTTGACGAACGAGGGATTTGAGGCGTTTGGCCACTTCGACGAGGAGGCGATCGCCCGCGAGATGTCCCAAACTGTCGTTGATGGACTTAAAGCGATCGAGGTCGAGATACAAGACTGCGAAGCTGTAGTTCGGTTGGCGTTTTTTATAAGCGATCGCTTGAGACAAGCGTTCCATGAACAAGGTTCGATTGGGAAGTCCCGTTAAGGCATCGTGGAGGGCGTCGTAGCGTAGCTGGACTTCTGCCTTTTTGCGTTCGGTGATGTTGTGACAGTTTACGACGATTCCTTCGAGAGCCGGTTCTGAGAGTAGGTTGGTAATGGCGGCCTCGAAGACGAGAGACGTTCCGTCGGCGTGGCGAATGCGGAACTCTCGCAGAACTTCGCACTGTCCGGGGAAGCGTCTAGCTTTGTAGAAAGCCCGGCGAACCTTGGGAATTTCATTTTTCTCGAGGAATTGCAGCGGTGGCTGACCCAAATACTTCTCGCTGGTGTAGCCGAGCAGTTTTTCGGCTGAGGGACTGGCGTAACGCAACATTCCTTGGGCGTCGAGAATGAAAATGGCGTCGGTGACGTTTTCGATCAGGGCGCGAAAGCGTTTTTCGTTACGTTGGAGTGTGGTTTGGTAGGACAGGCGATCGGTCACGTCGCGGGAGACGGCGACGATTTCCCGAGTAACGTTTCCCTGGGGCGATCGCACGGCGTTAAACGTCGTCTCGAACCACAGGTAATACTCGTTTTTGTGGCGGATGCGGTGGGCGAGGGAGATGGGGGTTTCGGGACGGCGAATCACCTCTTGGTAAATCTGATGGAGTCGCTCGATCTCTTTGGGATGGTACAGCTCGAAGGCCGAGCGACCGATAGCCCGATCGGGAGCGTAACCGAGCAGTCGCTGACCGGCTGGTGAGGTGTAGAGAAATATGCCGTCGAGGGTCTGTCGAGAAATCCAATCGGTAGAATGGTCGGCTAACAGTTGGTAGAGACTCGAACTGTCGGTACGGTCTGGGGTTTCCGTGCGTTCGCGAGCCACTAACAGCACGTGAGGCTCGGACGGCTCGACCGATACAGTGTTATAAAACAGTTCGAGGACGCGCGGGCGACCATCTCGATTTTGACTGTGATAAATTTGCGTAGTGTAACTGTCGCTGGTCAGGGCCAGATGAAATGGATGTGGGGTCGAACCATTGCGATCGCAATCGCTTTCAACTGGAAACAACTCGACAATATCGATTTGGTAAAGGTCGGAGCGAGAACGACCGAGGAGTTTGGCGAATCCTCGGTTGCACCACTGAACTCGTCCGGTGTCGTTCGTCCAAGCGATCGCCTCGGTTAACTCTCCCAATGCGTTTTCAAAGCGATCGACCGCTGCTCGCAGCTGGCGGACGATTGCATTGGTCTTTGCTGGCATGTCCTCTATTCCCAACATTCAGAACTTGGGAATCCCCGATTGAAAAGTTGTGCGATCGATTATAGGCAATGATTCTCGCTGGGGAGGGTAGCAAGAAGATCGGTCGTCATAGAACTTCAATAGAACTTCAAACGGCATCGATCTCGAACAAAAAACACTTTTTTGAACTGCTAGCTGTTCCCCATACAACAAACCTTACCGGGCGTGTCAAGTGACAAAAAATAACAATGTTGTAAAAAATCTTCAAAACGGCGCGTTTTGAAGGTCGAATCAACCAGTAGCCTTACAACCACTCGTTACAATAGTCTTAGATCCTCGATCGATCTCCCAAAAAATCGACCCGTCCAGTATACGGCGTATTTTTAAACCCGTTATATCCTCAAGTCCGTTCGTCCCCTGACTCGTCCCGATCGCTATTCCGATCGACTGTTCCCGAACTATTTTGACCTATTCATTGCCTTTATTGTCTTTCACATGACTATTGACGAGATCGTCGAACTCGTTCGCGCCATTGGCGAAACGATGGCTCCCGTGCAGGAACGCGTATTGCGTCAAGCGTGGCAAGGTGCAACGTATACCCGCATGGAAGCCGATCTAGGATACGACGCTCACTACTTGCGAAACGTTGCCTCTCAATTATGGCGAATTCTCTCAGAAATTTTCGACGAATCGATTTCTAAAGCCAATTTTCGCGCGATTCTCGAACCGCGATCGCTGACCTCTCAAGAACGGTTGTTGCTCGACGAATTGAGCGATCGCGAAGCCAAGCGACCGTCCCCCGAATATCCCGGCGCTCCACTTCCGTTACAGTCGCCCCTGTACGTCGAACGTCCTCCCATCGAAACCCTCACCCAACTCGAACTCCACAAACCTGGCTGTGCGATTCGCATTCGGGGCAGTCGTCGCATGGGAAAAAGTTCGTTGCTGCTGCGGCTTCTCCACAGCGGCCGAGAGTTGGGATACGCCACCGTCACACTGGATTTCCAACGGGCCGAGACCGAAGTATTGAGCGATTTAAACAAACTGCTGCGCTGGTTTTGCGCCAATTTGAAGCAACTGTTAGGGTTATCCACCCCTCTCAACGATATTTGGGACGACGATATTGGCTCGAAAGTTAGCTGTACGCTGTACGTGCAGCACGGCGTTCTCGAAGCCCTCGATCGCCCTTTAGTCTTGGCATTGCAGGAAGTCAATCGCCTGTTCGAGTTTCCCGAGGTCGCCCGCGAGTTCCTACCGATGCTGCGATCGTGGCACGAAGAAGCCAAGCAGGTCGAAACCTGGCAAAAACTGCGCTTGGTGGTGGTTCACTCGACGGAGGTTTACGTTCCCCTCGACATCAACCAATCTCCGTTTAACGTGGGACTGCCCATCGTCTTACCGCCTTTTAATCTCGAGCGCGTCTGCGAACTGGCGCGGCGGTACGGACTGACCTGGCACGACGATCTCCCCGCCTGCCAGCTCGTCGAAACTGTCGGCGGTCATCCCTATCTGGTGTCTCTCGCTCTGTACCACTTACGCCAAGGTAAAAAAGATCTCGATCGCCTTTTAGTCGAAGCCCCCACCTTCGGCGGAATTTACCGCAACTACTTGCAGGAACTGTGGCAGATCCTCCAAGCGCAGCCGATGCTACTGAAAGCTTTAGCGCTCGTCCTGCGATCGCCCGACGGCGTCGAACTCGAACCCGTGTTGGCGTACAAACTCGATAGTTTAGGACTGGTCAAGCTTCAGGGAAACGCCGTCGTTCTGAGCTGTCAGCTATACCGACACTATTTTCAAGAACGGTTGAGAATTTCCGAAAATTCGTTGCTGTCGGTCAACTCCGAACGCAGCGATCCGACCCACCTCGAGAGCCTGTTTAACGTGTTGTCGGTCGGCGATCGCCCCATCGCCTTAGAGCGAGAAGATCGAACCCTCCAACAACTGTGTTATATCGACGAACTCACCCAGATTCCCAACCGACGTTATTTTGACTTGCGATTAGACGATGCTTGGCAAGAGTGCCGTGCCGACAGTCGCCCCTTGGCGATTCTCTCGTGCGACATCGATAGTTTTAAAGCCTATAACGATACCTATGGCTCTGTCCTCGGAGACCTCTGTTTGAAGCAGGTGGCGTTGGGGATCGTCGGCGTCACCGGGGACTGGATGCACGAGCGCGTCGTTGCCCGCTACGGGGGCGAAGAGTTCGTGGTTCTGCTGAGCGATACCGACGCGCTCGCCGCCGTACAGATCGCTCGCGAAATTTGTCAGGAAATTCGGATGTTACGCATTCAGCGGGGCGATCGCTCTAACTCGGGTCTGGAAACGATGACGGTGAGCGTTGGTGCAGCGAGCATCGTTCCCGACGAACAGAGCGAACCCGAAGACCTGCGGGAAGCTGCCGAAGCCGCTCTGTACGAGTCGAAACGAAACGGGTGCGATCGCGTGACACTCAGTGCGACCCATCGCGCTGGCTGGATCGCACCGGAGACGTCAACTCGCCACAACACAGGCAACGGCACCGATCCCCACTCCGATCCCGCCGCCTCAAACTCCAGCTCGGCACCGTAAGCGCGATGCGATTTGGGGGTTCGTTCCACCTCAACTTTCGCGATTACCTCTATACCATACTCGCGAATAAAACGCAACTTTTTTTCAAAATATGTCGGTCGTGAAGGTTCAAACAAGCTATCACGTCGGCGGTAGCCTCGGAAGCGACGCCGCCACCTACGTCGAGCGAGATGCCGACCGCCAGTTGTACCGCGCCCTACATCGGGGAGAGTTTTGCTACGTCCTCAACTGCCGTCAGGTGGGCAAATCTTCCCTACTCGTGCAAACGCGATCGCGCTTACAACAAGACGGCTTTCATTGCACCAGTCTCGACATGACTCGCATTGGCAGCGCCAACCTAACACCGAGACAGTGGTACAAAAGCATTATCGTCGAGTTAGTGCGGGGATTGGGACTGTTCGGTCGCTTCAACCTGAAACAGTGGTGGGAGACTGTCCGAGATCTCGCACCGCTCCACTGTCTGAGCCAGTTCGTCGAAGACCTGCTGCTGCCCCACTTTCGAGATCGGCACGTCGCAATTTTCTTCGACGAAATCGACAGCGTTCTCAGCCTGGACTTTTCCACAGACGACCTGTTCGCCTGGATTCGGTTTTGCTACAACCAGCAGGCGATCGATCCCCAATACCGACGGTTGCACTTCGCAATTTTCGGCGTGGCCGCCCCGTCCGACCTGGTGAGCGATCGCACCCGCACCCCCTTTAACATCGGTACCGCCATCGACTTACAACCGCTGGACTTAGAAAGAGGGCGACCTCTAATAGAGGGGTTGAGCGGTTGGTTCGAGCGCCCCGATACCGTTTTTCAACAAATTCTCGCGTGGACGAACGGCCAACCCTTTTTAACCCAAAAACTCTGTCAACTTGCCGTCCGCGAAGCCGAACTGCTTTGTCTGTGTCCCTATAACGAAACCGATTGGATCGATAAATTAGTGCGATCGCACCTGATCGATCGTTGGGATACCCAGGACGAACCGCCCCACCTGCGAACGGTGCGCGATCGCCTGTTATACGACGAAAACCGCGCCGGGCGCTTGCTAGGACTGTATCAAACACTCCTAGAGGGCGCAGAGATCCCCAGCGACGACAGCCGCGAACAGCTCGAACTGCTGCTGTCGGGACTCGTCGCCAAGCAAAACGGACGGCTCGAGATTAAAAACCCCATCTATCGCCAAGTCTTCGACAATCGCTGGGTCGAACAGCAACTGCACCGGTTGCGTCCCTACGCTGAAGCTCTCAAAGCCTGGGAAAAATCGAGGTTTCAAGACGAGTCGCGACTGCTCCGGGGAAACGCCCTGGCCGACGCCAAAGCCTGGAGTCAAGGCAAAAACCTCAGCAGCCTCGACTATCAGTTTCTGGCCGCCAGCGATGCGGTCGATCGCCGAGAAATCCAACAAGCCCTCGAAGCCGAACGAACGCGGGCGATCGAAGCCAAACTGATCGCCGAACGCCAACAATCCGAACTCAAACAGCAGACCGCGCAACGCCAAAAGATCTTTATCATCGTTCTGACTACGGCGTTGAGTGTCGTGACGATCTTGAGTCTGGCCTTATTATCGGCCTACCGCCAAGTCTCCGACAGCGAGTACAACGAACGCATCGGCGCGATCCGCCAACTGACGCGATACTCCCACGCCCTGTTTACCCTCGACAAACAGCTCGACGCTCAAATCAACGCCCTGCGGGCTCGACAGCAACTGCAACAGCTCGATCGCCCTGCCGATCCCCACACGACAGCGATGGTCGAGATCGCGATCCGTCAAGCCATCTACGGCTCGATCGAAACGAACCATCTGGCAACGAGCATCGGATACAACGGCATCGCCTACAGTCCAGACGGCGAATTCCTTGCTTTCGTCAACGACATGGGTGTCACCGTCCAACGACGGGACGGAGCGCTCTTGTACCGTCTCACCGAACACAAAGGCCCCGTACTCGGGGTGAGCATCAGCCCCGACAGTCAGGCGATCGCTTCGGCAAGTGGGGACGCCACCATTAAGCTGTGGAGCCGCAACGGAACCCTATTCCGCACCCTCACGGGACACGAAGCCCCGGTTTACAATGCCAACTTCAGCCCTGACGGTACCTTACTGGTGTCGGCCAGTCTCGATCGTACTGCTCGCATTTGGCGACGGGACGGCACTCTCCTCACGACGATCGAACAAGGGGGAACTGTGCGCGAAGCGGTGTTCAGCCCCGACGGACGGACGGTCGCAACCGCGAACGCGGATGGAACGGTCGCCCTGTGGCAGTTAGACGGAACCTTAGAACGGATCTTAGTCCGGGCAGAGGTTCCCGCGTTGTCTGTGGCGTTCAGTCCCGACGGACGCACGATCGCGGCTGGGTTTAGCGATGGCACGCTCCGCCTGTGGAACCGAGACGGCACGCTGACTCAAACCATCGCGGCCGATCGTACCAGCATTTGGGCGGTGACGTTCAGTCCCGACGGACGAACGGTGTTGTCGGGATCGAACACGAAGATCGTCAAGTTTTGGTCGGTTAAAGACGGAACGCTCCTCAACCGGATTGCAGGATACGGCGGCGTCGTGATGGATATCGTCTTCAGTCCCGATGGGGAAGAATTCGCGACGGCGGCGTGGAACGATGTAATTCGCGTCTTTCGCCCCACAAACTCTCTGTCTCGTCAGTTTGTCAAGCCTGGAGCTAGCATCACAGGAAGCGATTTTTTTCCCGACGGCCAAACCTTTGCCCTGCTCAATCCGAGCGCCCTGTCTCTGCAATCGGTCGATAGGAGTTCCGTGCGTCGCTTCACGGGTAATTTTCCGCTCTACGGTAGCGTTGCGGTCGCCCCAGACGGTCGGGCGATCGCCGCCGCTCAAACGGGAAACAAGATCGTTCTGCTCGACCCCGAGGGAACGGAAATCGCTACTTGGCAAGCCCACCGGGCCGACGTGCGCGATCTCGAATTTTCTCCCGACGGTCGGACGCTCGCCTCGACCAGCAGCGATCGCACGGTTCGTCTGTGGACGCGATCGGGAGAGGCTCTGGCAACTTTGTGGGGACACCGGGCGGGAGTGTGGGGCGCGTCTTGGTCTCCCGACGGGGAACTCCTCGCCGCTGGCGGTGGCGATGCTACGGTGCGGGTTTGGTCGCGAGACGGAACCTTTCAACGGGTTTTAACGGGACATCGCTCGATCGTCTTCGATGTGGTGTGGCATCCCGACGGACGATGGTTAGCGTCTGTCTCGGACGATGGAAAAATCCTCGTTTGGAACCGAGACGGTACACTGTCGCACGCCGTCGAAGCCGCTCACGAAGATGGGATTTGGACGGTCGCTACCAGTCCCGAAGGTAAGTTTTTGGCCACGGGAGGCGACGACGGCGTCGTGAAGCTGTGGCGGTGGGATGGAACGCCAGTGGCGACGTTACTCCGACACGACAGTACGGTATTGGCGTTGGCGTTTTCTCCCGACGGAACTCAGTTAGTGTCGTCGTCGGACGATCGCACGGCGGTTCTTTGGCATTTAGAGGAAGCCATCGATTTCGATCGCGTTCTCGCGGTGGGATGTCATCGCCTTCAAAACTATTTGAAACGTTCTCCCCACTTGAGCCACGCCGATCGCCATCTCTGCGACGAGGTCGTCGGTCGATCGCATTTGTCCGAACACTCACGTTACCGAAACCCCTCAGACCACCATCTCTGTGACGAAATCGTCGATCGAGGGCATTTGTCGGAGGACTGTACTAACCGCGACGGCGATCGCCCTCGATAACTTGTCTCGCCGATCGCTGAGAATCTACAATAAATATTCTTTCGGGGTTTTTTGCGATCGCGGGACGATGGCTCGCATCACCCGTTCGTAAGGCTTCACCAGTTTTGCGTTTTTCGTGTAGCGGTGGATGGGTTTTCCGACAAACGTGGCTTCGGCGAACTTCACGGATTTGGGAACGGGGTAAAACACGCTGACGTTTTCGTGACGTTTTTTGAGTTCGGCGAGAACCTTACGCGTGATGATGGTATTTTCTGCCATCGTTGGAAGAACTCCCAACAGACGCAGCCGCAGGTTGTACTGGCTGCGAATTTGCGAGATTTCTTCGAGGAGGCGATCGAGTCCCCGCAGCGAGAAGAACTGACATTGTACGGGAACCAACACCGCATCGGCGGCGGCGAGGGCGTTGAGGGTCAACAGTCCCATGTTGGGGGGACAGTCGATGAGGATGGTTCGATACTTAGCTTTGAGGGGATCGAGTTGTCGCTTGAGGACGAAGAAGCGACCGGGATCGTCGGAAATTTCCTTTTCTGCTTCGGCCAGCGTGCTGTCGGTGGGGAGGAGATCGACGCCGCACTCGGTATCGACGATGGGTTCTTCCGCCTCGAGCTGCTGCGTCATCACGTCGTAACTCCCGATTTGGTCGGGTTCGAGTTCGACTCCCAACCCCATCGTCAGGTTTCCTTGCGGGTCGAGATCGACCGCCAAGCAAGATTGCTTTTCGGCCAGCAATCCCGCGAGTGCGATCGCGGACGTGGTTTTCCCGACGCCACCTTTCGGACTGGCAATTGCAACGATCGCCACGGACAACCCCAAATTTGAACGAACGACTCGAAATTTTTCTATCGATCCACTATATCAGGTCGCGGTCTCCGTCAGGTCTCTTCTGCAAATTCGTTACAATAAAACCCGTTTTTCAGACCTCTCTAGAGGTTCCATTGCTTTTATTTTAAAAAACCTAACAAACTCTTGACAAAATGAGTCTTGCTATTTCCTCTGTGTCCTCTGTGTCTCTGTGGTGAATTCCCCCATGAACCTTCGCAGTCCCTTACGCTATCCTGGCGGAAAATCTCGCGCACTCCGCCGCATTTTTGAAAAATTTCCACCTCGAATAGAGGAATTTCGCGAGCCATTTGTGGGAGGTGGCTCGGTATTTATAGAATTCAAACGCTTGTATCCTCAAATTCCCGTTTGGATTAACGACCTCAACCCAGAAGTTTACTATTTTTGGAAAGTCGCACAGTCTAAGCTATCGGAATTAGTCGAAAAGGTTCGAGACATCAAAGCCAATCGTCGAGACGGACGAGAGTTATTCGAGGAACTTGCAAACGCAGAGGTCGAAAGTTTATCAGAATGCGATCGCGCCGTTCGCTTTTTCGTCTTAAATCGCATTACGTTTTCCGGAACCATCGAAGCGGGGGGCTATTCTCAAAAGTCTTTCGAGGAACGTTTTACAGAGTCTGCGATCGATCGCTTGAGCCAACTCGATCGTGTTTTGAAAAATGTTGAAATTACCAATTTAGATTACAGCGAACTTCTCCAAAAATCCGATCGAGATATTTTTATCTTTCTCGATCCGCCTTATTTTACCGCGACGAAATCCAGACTTTACGGAAAACGAGGTGCGTTACACGCCAATTTCGACCATCAGCGATTTTCAGAAGATTTAAAAGCCTGTTCTCACCATTGGTTAATTACCTACGACGACTGCGAAGAAATTCGTCAAAATTTTGAATTTGCCAATTTATACGAATGGCAGCTTCAGTATGGAATGAATAATTACCAACAGGGAAAAGCGGAAAAAGGAGCAGAACTATTTATCGCTAATTATTCAACTCAAAAAAATACACAAAACCAAAATCAAAACAAACGTTCTATACAATTAACGTTAGACTTGTAGAAACGGGTGCATCTCAAAAATTTAAATTTATTAGATGTAACTATTCAGGGGGTATCTCGAAAATTCTCCAGCATGACTTTGAGTGAAATCAGCATAAAAAACAGCCTGCAATTGATTTTCTGACTGGTTTCTACGCTGCTGTTTCCGACTAAGGTGAGGATCGAACTGCTTTTTGGGGTCTGTACTGACATTCGCCTCGCTGTAGAAGAATGCCTGAAACCTATACGTGTCAAGCGTTTAGAGGAATTTGTGCGAGATGTGGACTCCCTTGAACAGTTACAATTTATTAGATACCCCTAAAACTAAACCCATCAGACAACATAACAGATAACAAGACATACTTCTATCAGAACAATCATGAAAAACCGCACTCGTTTAAACCTTCTAGAGATTCGAGGTGTCTCTCTAATTCTATGCAGTATGCTATTCATCGGAAGTATACCCCTCTCTGTCACAGCACAATCGACCAAACATCGCTTGACTTTCCGCGATTGGTGTGCAGAGAGAAACACACTCTATCCAAATGCTAGACATACTGTAGAAGTGTTATTAGAAGAAGCGCAAACTCAGAATTGCAAGCTAGCAGAAGAACGCTTAATGAGTAGTCGATCTCTTATGTTATTGTCGTCTACCATTGAAGATCTTGCTCCTTTAACCTCTCTCACCAATTTAGAACGTATTTCGCTTTATTATTCAAATTTTGATGCTAATTTTTTAACCTCTTTTTCGCTCGGAAATGTAAGTCCTTTAGCTTCTTTGACTAACTTAGAAGCGTTAGTCTCTCTGACTAATTTAGAATCTTTAACTTTGAGCAATGTTAATATTGAAGATATTAGTCCTTTAGCTTCTTTGACCAATTTAGAATCTTTAACTTTGAGCAATAGCAATATTGAAGATATTAGTTTTTTGTCCTCTCTAACAGATTTAGAGTCTTTATCTCTAAGGAATAGTAATATTGACGATCTTAGCTTGGTAGGTTCTCTCACTCATTTAGAATCGCTAAATCTCTCAGAAAATAATATCGAAGATGTCACTCCCTTGATAAATTTAACAAATTTGGTATCGTTAGACTTGTCGCAAAATGATATTGAAGATCTTACCCCTTTAGCATCGCTTAGCGGTCTTAAAGAACTTCGACTCTACCATAATGACATTGAAGATCTTACCCCTTTGGTTTCTTTGGAAAATCTTGAAAGGCTTTTTCTTTATAACAATGAAATTGAAAATGTAACTCCCTTAGCCTCTTTAGATAATCTAAGGGAACTGTGGCTCTATAACAATGATATTGAAGACGTTACTCCGCTAGCCTCTTTAAGCGATCTTGAAGCACTGGCTCTCAGCAACAATGAAATTGAGGACGTGACGCCTCTCGCGGCTCTGAGCGATCTCGAAAAACTTTGGCTCGAGGGAAATGAAGTTGAAGATGCAAGTTCTTTATCGGTTCTATCCAATTTGACATTGCTCGATCTCGCTCGCAACCCGATCTCTCCTCAAACTTGTCCAGTTCGACCCGAATCAATTTGTCAGTGGAACTCTCCTTGACAGAGCGATCGCTCGCTACTTTTTTTACGCACCCATATTTTTTTTCAAGTTAGTTGAAATTGGGTGGATTTTGAAAATCTAAACACTAAAAATCTAAACACCAGACGAAACGACTTCCGGTTTTTCCACTTCTCCACGCCAGCGGTAATAGGCCGCACAAGCCCCTTCTGAGGATACCATCGGCGCACCGAGGGGACGTTCTGGCGTGCAGCGAGTCCCAAACGCCGGACATTCATGAGGTTTTTTCAACCCTTGTAAAATCTCGCCGCTAATACATTCGGTGTCGGCGTCTACCGGTTCGGACTGGGTATCGAAACCGAACTTGCGATCGGCGTCGAAGGCTGCGAATTCCGCTTTCAAACCCAAACCACTTCGCGCAATTTCCCCCAAACCCCGCCAACGACGGGGAACCACTTCAAACACCTGAGAAATTAAATGTTGAGCGGGTTGATTTCCTTCCCGAGAGACCGATCGCGCGTACTGGTTTTCCAGTTTCGCCTCACCGCGTTCGAGTTGTTGCAGACACATATAAATTCCCTGCAAAATGTCTACTGGCTCGAATCCCGTCACGACGATGGGAATGTTGTACTCTTCCACGATGGGTTCGTATTCGGTATAGCCCATCACCGTACAAACGTGACCCGCTGCTAAAAACCCTTGAACCCGACAGTTGGGCGAAGATAGAATCGCTTCCATCGCCGGGGGAACCAAGACGTGAGATACCAGTAACGAGACGTTGGTGAAGTTCTGCTGGGCGGCTTGGTAAACCGCCATCGCCGTTGCGGGGGCGGTGGTTTCAAACCCCACAGCGAAAAATACCACTTCTTTGTCGGGGTTTTGACGGGCGATTTCGAGAATGTCGAGGGGCGAATAGACGATTTGCACCTGTCCCCCCAAGGCTTTGACACTGAGGAGATCGGTTTCGCTACCGGGAACCCGCAACATATCGCCAAACGAACAAAGGATGGCGTCGGGGCGACGGGCGATCGCGATCGCGCGATCGATGAGTTCGACTGGCGTTACACATACCGGACAACCCGGCCCGTGAACGAGGGTTACAGTGTCCGGTAACAGGCGATCGATCCCGTATTTGACGATGGAATGGGTTTGTCCTCCACAAATCTCCATAATCGTCCAGGGTCGTGTCACCAAATTGGCGATCGCATCGGCGTAGTGCTGGGCTAAAGTCGGATCGCGGTACTCACTGACAAATTTCATAGGACTGTTGCTAATTGTAAAATTACGACCGATCGATGTTGTGAAGTTGGGGCTATTTTTGTTGCAAATTGTAACGCGATCTGCGATAACTGCTCGGCAACTACCGCCAGTCTTTCTCAATAAAAAAATGAGTCTCTACTCTCACATTTTTATGGTAATCAAGAAATTTCGTGCGAAACATATAGTTTTTATAAAAATTCTTACAAGGCTTGCCAAAGTTTTTTATAGTAGAAGTAAGGAGGACGGCCGGGCTGTAAGTCAGAATTAATCTGACTTAAGACCTCGGATTCGTCCGCTCGAAAAGGCAACTCAAGCGAGAGTGACGGCTTCAGATGCGATCGGGTTTCGTTAACATTCCTGCTAGTTTGTTCGATCGAAACATCTCATGCACGAAGTCGGTATCATGGAGCGTACCCTAGAAATCGCGATCGATCGCGCCAAATCTAGCGGTGCGACGACAATTCATCGATTAAAAATGCGCGTTGGCGTTCTATCCGGCGTCGTGCCAGAGGCGTTAAACTTTGCCTTTGACGTGGTGTCTGAGGGGACGATCGCCCAAAACGCCACCTTTGAAATCGAAAAAATTCCCGCCCGATGTCACTGTCCCCAATGTCAGACGGACTTTCAACCCGAAGATATCGTTTTTGAATGTCCGAACTGCCATCGAATTACCTCGAAGGTCATCAGCGGAAAAGAACTCGAACTGTCGTCGATGGAGGTTTCCTAAATCAGTTATGTGTGAAAATTGCGGCTGTGCAGTCACCCCAGGAACCGTAAAAATATTGGACGCCGAACGTTCGTCGTCTCACGATCGCGAACACCATCACCATCACCACCATCACAACGGACATCACCACCATCACAGTGAAGGCGATCGCACCCATACCCTAGAAATTCACGAAGCAATTTTATCGAAAAACGATCGCCTTGCCGAACGCAATCGCGGCTTTTTTACAGCCAAAAACTTAGCCGTTTTCAACCTGCTTTCCTCCCCCGGCTCTGGTAAAACCGCCCTACTGGAACGAACGTTAACCGAACTGGGATCGCGACTTTCGACAGCCGTTATCGTAGGCGATCTCGAAACCGACAACGACGCCCGCAGACTGCGGAAAAGTGGAGCGCAAGTGGTGCAAATCGTTACCGAAAACGTCTGTCACCTCGAAGCGAACATGGTGGCGAACGCCATCGCCAAACTGAACCTCGATGGCGTCAAACTGCTCTTTATCGAAAACGTAGGAAACCTCGTCTGTCCGGCGGCTTACGACTTAGGAGAAACCCGCCGCATCGTCCTACTTTCGACGACGGAAGGGGAAGACAAACCCCTGAAATATCCCACGATGTTCAAATCCGCCGACGCGGTGGTGGTGAACAAAATCGATATCGCCGAAGTGGTGGGATTCGATCGCGATACCGCTCTCAACAACGTTCGTCGCGTCGCCCCCCAAGCCCAAATCCTCGAAGTCTCTGCGAGAACCGGAGAAGGCTTAGAAGCGTGGTACGACTACCTCGAACACCAAGTCAGCCAAACGCCGGAATTAGCAATGTTGTAGTGAGTTGAGAGTTTCTCCCCCTTTCCCCCTCTCCCCCTCTCCCTTGCTATGAGACTTGCATTTTTACTTTGGTGTGCGTTAGCAGTTTTGGCGGTGACGAACGGCTACATCGGGAGTACCTGGGTATTCGCGCAATTCGGCGAAGCCTGGGTAGAACCGTACAAAGTGGTGGTTATCGTGACGGGGATTTTCGCGATGGCGTGGATATATATGCGTCAAAATCGCGATCGCCCCCGCAAAGCCGCCGTTATCGCCGCCACAACCTGGGTGGGACTCACCATCCTGTTCGAGTTCGTCTTCGGACATTACGTCGCTGGAGACTCCTGGGCGACTCTACTCGAAAACTATCGATTCTGGGAAGGACATCTCTGGATCTTGGTATTGCTGTCTGAAGCCATGTCTCCCTTTATTTTCGCGCTCCTAACCCCCTCAGAATCCCCAACCTAAACCCATCTCCCCCTTCTCCCGAAACTAATGGCTGTTTCCCCCCAACCCCTGACGCCGATTCCATCCGAAACCGTCGAGACAGCCTCTCGCGGACGGAAACGGTTGCACTTGCAAATTCAGGGACTCGTTCAAGGGGTGGGATTTCGTCCGTTTCTCTATCGCTTAGCGGTGGAATTGGGGTTGACGGGATGGGCGAACAATACCGCTGAAGGGGTGTTCGTGGAAGTGGAAGGCGAGACACCTCAATTGCTGGAATTTCACCACCGCATCCGCCGCGACAAACCGCCCCACGCCCAAATCGATCGCCTCACCCTCCGCTGGGACGAACCCATCGGTTATACACAGTTTGAAATCCGCACTTCCGAAGAACGTCCCCAGCATAAAACCGCCCTAGTTCTCCCCGATTTAGCCACCTGTTCCGACTGCGTGCGGGAGTTGTTCGATCGCCACAACCGCCGCTATCGTTATCCGTTTATTAACTGCACCAACTGCGGACCTCGATACAGTATCGTCGAAACCCTTCCTTACGATCGCCCGCTGACGACGATGCGAGAGTTCCCACTCTGTCCCGACTGTCAGCAAGAATACGACAATCCGGGCGATCGCCGATTTCACGCCCAACCGAACGCCTGTCCCCATTGCGGACCCCATCTCGAACTCTGGCGACGCGATGGAGAGGTTCTCGCCAGCCACGAGGAAGCCTTACAACAGGCCGAAACCGCCCTACGAAACGGTCAAATCGTCGCTCTTAAAGGTTTAGGCGGCTTTCAACTCCTAGTTGACGCTCGCAACGAAACGGCGGTTCGAGAATTACGCGATCGCAAACGTCGCCCCGACAAACCCTTCGCAGTCATGTATCCCAGTCTCGAAGCGGTGCGTCGCCACTGTCACGTCAGCGAGGTAGAAGCCGAAATTCTGCGATCGCCCCAATCCCCCATCGTCATCTTAAAGGGACGTTCCGACGGTTCCCCCGAGGATGCTCTCGCCGACGCCGTGTCTCCCGACAATCCCGACTTGGGGGCGATGCTTCCCTACACCCCGCTACATTATTTATTACTGTCGGACTTAGGATTTCCCGTCGTCGCCACCAGCGGAAACCGCTCCGACGAACCCATTTGTATCGACAACCGCGAAGCCGTAGAACGGTTGGGCGACATCGCCGATTTGTTTTTAGTTCACAACCGCCCCATCGCCCGCCCCGTCGACGATTCCATCGTCCGCGTCATGGCAGGAACCCCCGTTATTTTACGACGCGCTCGCGGTTACGCCCCCCTCCCTCTCCCCCTCTCTCCCCCTCTCCCCCTCTCCCCCTCTCC
>NZ_JAQNCQ010000302.1:0-18230 GCF_028368005.1 Geitlerinema sp. CS-897
CATCTGAGGAGACGCCAAATCTCACCCCGACCCCCGTAACCAAAACCACACCGGAACCGACCCCGAGTCCGACTCCCGATCTCGGTCGAGGGACGACGGTAGAAGACCCGTTTAACGATTTTCCCTTTCCCCCCAATGCAGCCGTCGGATCGTTAGGATTACTCTCCGAGGCCAGCGATGCAGAAGCCCGAAACGTTTCGAGCGACATCGATGGAGTCTATCAGTTTTACGCAGGTGCGCTACCCGATCGCCAAATTACGATCGCGCCCCCGGTCAAAAACGAGCCGAACTTCAGGATTTTTCAGCTCTCCCCCCAAGCTGAAGGCATCGCGCCGCAATTTTTACATTTAGTCTTTCACCAAAACAAAACGGTAATTTTCCGCGCCCCGCAACCGATCTTAGAACTCGCTGCGCTGCAAGATGCCGAATCGATTTCCGTTGAAGAACGCACGTTCGAGCAAGCCGTCAACGCCGCCGGAAACGATCTGACGCTATCTCAGTTTCGCGGCGTGGAGTTAGACGTCGGGGCGACTCAGTTCTGCTGCGATCCCTCTCGCTATACTCCCAAAGGGGTGACGGTGCCAATGTTCCAAACGTCCCTCGAACAGCTTCGAGCAACTGTGACGTCGCGGTTGCAGGAACGTAATTTCTCGGTTCGTCCCACGCAATATCAAGGCGTCGGGGCGATCGAAGCCCAACTCGGTTCGTTTACAGGTTACGTGATTTTCGCACCGGCGTATCACCCGCCAGGAAGCCCTGGGACTCAACCTTACGCGGTCTTTACATCCACGACACCGCCTTAAGTGCGGTATATCGCTGTTGGTTTCAAGCTTTCGGCGACTCGGCGCGATCGGCGACGGGAGAAGTCCGACTACTCGATCGCGGCTTCGGGAACGTCTTCCGATACAGTGTCAGATCGGGAATTTCCGTCAGTTCCGATCGCTAACGCGACGCGATTTCCCCCCACGTCTCGCATTTGGGACAGCAACCGAATTACGTCTTCGTAAGGAAGGTCGGGATGCGGGATCAAATACACGGCACTTTCTGGGTTGTTGGCTAAATAGGCGGGAATTTGTCGGAGGAGTTTGTCGCGATCGATCGCGCGATCGTCGGCCGTCAAGCCGCCGTATTCGTCAATTTTGACTTTGAGGGGTAACGAGTTGTCGCGATCGCGATTGGCTCGTTCGTCACCTGGTAGCTTCACGTCTACCACGTCGGGTTCTCCCGTCAGCGTCATCGATACCAACACGAAAAATGCTAAAACGACCATAATTAAATTCAACATCGGCGTTAAATCGATGTCTGGCATCGACGAGGCACGTTGTCGAGAATTAAACATTGAAAAGCGATTCATGGGTCTAAAATTTCTATTGGATAGAGATTTGTAGGGTGGGCATCGCCTACCGACCTCGACTAAAAATTTACGACAGAGGCACAGAGGACGCGGAGAATTTTTGAGTGGCTGAATGACGTTATTCGATAACTAGAGAGACTTCGGTTTCTCCGTTTTCTTGAAGGAGTTGCAGCAGGCGATCGACTTGGGCGTAATCGATAGTGCGATCGGCGTTGAGTGTCACCGCACCGTCGGGATGTTCGGCGAGAAATGTTTGGAGACGAGCGATCGCGTCTTCGGGTTCGATCGCTTCGTTTTGATAAATAATCGCTCCGTCGCGGTTTAACCCCAGTACGAACCGTTCGATCGCTTCGGGTTTTTCAGCTCCTTCACCTCCAGCCCCCGTTCCGTCTTTCACTTTCGGTAAATCGACGTCGAAAATTCCTTGTCCGGTCAAACTCATCGACAAAATAATAAAAAAGGTCAAAACGGACATGAGTACGTCCAACATGGGCGTGAGATTGACTTGAGGCACTTTAGAAGATCGGTCTTGGCTGTTGCGCGATCGCATAAAATATTCAAAAGCGTCGTTGAGTTGAAACCGTTAATAGTCGTCGGACGATCGATTGTTTGGAGAGCGAGATGTCGTACTCGGTAACGCGGGAGGACGAGCGTGCGACTGGGGTTCGTACCAAAACTGACGGTAAATCAACTCCATTTCGCTTCCCACCTGCGCGAAATAGTCCATTTGTTGTGCTTGCAACGTTACCATCAAGCGAAACACTAACAATGCGAGAATGGCTACGATCATGCCAGCAGCGGTGGTAATCAAAGCTTCCCCAATCCCCGCAGCGGCTTTCGTCGCTTCTTCAGCCGATCCGCCACCGCCGACGTTGAGGTTGTCGAAGGTGCGAATTAACCCCGTCACCGTTCCTAACAACCCCAGCAGTGGGGCGATCGCAATGACGGTTTCAAACAGTTTGTCGCCTTTTCGCATTTTGACGAATTCCTTATCCGCCGCCGACTCCATTGCCAGACGAAAGGTTTCCGGGGTGGGGTGGCGCAGTCTCAACGGTGCCAGCAAAAAGCGTCCGATGGCTAAAAATCGCGCGTACTCGGCAATTTCAGACGCTTTCGCCAAATCGTACCGCGCTGCGTCGAGAACGTCGTGGACGATGCGGTCTTCTTGGCTGACGAGGCGAATCCAAAACCAGAGGCGTTCGAGTGCTGTAGCCAGCGTCAACACGGACAATCCCAGCAGCGGCCACATGACCGGGCCGCCTTTGAGGAATTCGTCGATTAGTTGAGGGGCAGTTTCAGTAACGGTCTCTTGTACGTCAGGTGACGTTTCTGCTAAAAAATATACTAAAAGATACATCAGTTTCTGAAAACTTAAATATACAAACTTTTTAGTGGATAGATTAGCGGTATTCGGTGTTTTTTGCTGTTAAGATGAGTTTAAAATTCTACTAAGACTCGAACAAGATTAGGTTAAGTAATTGATATGACCGTTCCATCTAACGATCGACAAACTTCTGAATCCGTAACGCTGTTCGAGCGTTTGTGGTCTTTAGCCGGGATGTTTTTAAAACTCGGAAGCATTGGCTTCGGCGGCCCCCAAGCCCACATCGCGATGATTAATAACGAAGCCGTCGTGCGTCGAAATTGGATGACACAACAGCAGTTTACAGAAGGACTGGCGGTGTGTCAGATGCTGCCGGGGCCAGCTTCGACGCAAATGGGCATTTACACCGGATACATTCGTGCCGGACAACTGGGGGCGTTAGTGGCGGGGTTGTGTTTTATCGCCCCGGCATTTCTGATTGTAGTGGCGTTATCTTGGGGATATTTTCAGTTTCAAGGCGTGCCTCAAATCGAGGCATTGTTTTTAGGAATTTCCCCGATCGTCACGGCGATCGTTTTAGGATTTTGTTGGAAATTAGCCCGAAAAACTCTATCGACTCGGGCAGGTTGGGCTATTTCAATTGTTGTTTTTCTGTTGATGTGGTTCGCTAATGTTAACGTTTTAATCTTGTTCTTACTAGCAGGAGCTTTTGGTTTGTATTTATACGCACCTCAAAAACCGAACGCCGCGTGGTTAGCTCCCACCTTACCGACAGTTTGGGGAACGGCGAACAATTCAAACGCTCTTCAAACTTTAGTTTCTGAAAGTTTTTGGGGGTGGGAACGCATTGCCATTTTTGGATTGCCGCTGGTCTGGTTTTTCGTGAAAGTCGGCAGTTTGATTTTTGGTGGGGGATTGGTGATTATTCCCCTCATCGAATTCGAGGTGGTCGATCGCCTGCAATGGTTGACGCGAGAAGAGTTTATTAACGGCGTGGCGATCGGACAGTTGAGTCCGGGCCCCGTCGTCCTCACAGCGGCGTTTGTGGGCTATAAAGTGTCTGGTTTTTTGGGGGCGTTGGCGGCGTCTGTCGGGGTGTTTTTCCCCTCCTTTGCCTTCATTATGCTGGCGATGCCGTTTTGGTTGCGCTTGCGGGAAAATCCCTGGATTCAAGCGTTTTTGAAAGGCGTTACCCCTGCCGTTCTCGGGGCGATCGCTGCCGCTGCGATTCCCCTCGCCGAAGCCTCACTGACCCAGGATACGATCTGGAAATCGGTGTTAGCCGGATGTATCGGTATCGCCGCGATGGTGGCATTGTTGCGGTTTAAAGTCGCCACCTGGCAGTTAATTGTAGCGGGGGCTGCCGTTGGCTTGTTGGTGGGGTGGATTCAACCGTAAACTGACCTCTCGGCACTGGTCTTTATAAGGTGGTAAGTCTCGAAAGCCCCTCAAGGAAAGCATTTGTCCTCAACTCACGAGTTGCGACGCGAATCCTATCTGCATGGCTGGAGTCTCTGAACCCGAGTATCTCGGTCTGACCCAGTGTTTTGGCATAAAGATTTTGGACTCTTCCGAACTGGCTCTGCAAGAAATTGCAAAAACTCTTACCTTGTAAAAGTTTTTGCAAAACTGTACAAAGGCGAAAAAAACTGGTTTTTTGGAGTCTTCTGGGTTTAAAGTGATAAGCTAATTTATAATAAGAAAAACCCTTACTTTATGGGCGTCATAGCAATGCAATCTCGCTCGATTTCGCATTCAAAATAACAAATTAAACCGCAATTCCCGAAGACCCGTTTTTTGTTACTGAATTTAGCGTTTTAGAGGATTCGTGTATTTATTTTTAGAAGATTGCAACGATCCATTCAACACTTTTGGCTCGAAAGTATAGCGTGAAGAGGGGGGACGATTCGCCAAACACATGCCCACTCGTCCCCATTATCTAGACTTATTCTAGATTTATTCTTATTCCTCTTCACTCGAGCGAGATGTCTCTGAAGAAAACACTCTCGATCTGAAAACGAGCCGAGATCCGCTATACAGACAAGTTGGCTGTAATCCGTTTCATGGCTTCTTCAACGTTTTTGCGGCTGTTAAACGCCGAAATTCGGAAGTAGCCTTCTCCGGCTGCACCAAATCCCGATCCTGGCGTTCCGACGACGTTGGCCGCAGACAGCAACTTGTCAAAGAAATCCCAACTCGACCAGCCGTTTGGTGTCTTCACCCAAACGTAAGGCGCGTTGACGCCGCCGTACACCTTTAACCCCGCTTCGGTCAGTTTGTCTCGGATAATTTTCGCGTTTTCTAAATAGAAACTGACGAGGGCTTTAATCTGAGCTTGTCCGGCCTCAGAATACACGGCTTCGGCTCCCCGTTGAACGATGTAAGAGACACCGTTAAATTTCGTCGATTGGCGGCGGTTCCAGAGTTTCCACAGTTCCACGTCCGATCCGTCGGAAGTTTTGGCGGTTAGGGTTTTGGGAACGACGGTGTACGCACAGCGAGTTCCGGTGAATCCGGCATTTTTCGAGAAGGATCGAAACTCGATCGCGCAGTCTTTCGCCCCTTCAATTTCAAAAATCGAGTGAGGCAAACTTTCATCAGTAATAAAAGCTTCGTAAGCAGCATCAAAGAGAACGATCGCATCGTGGGCTTTGGCGTAATCGACCCAAGCTTTCAAGTGTTCTTTCGTCGCCGTCGCGCCCGTGGGATTGTTGGGGAAACATAGATAAATCAAATCCACCTTTTGCGAGGGAATCTCGGCGGTGAAGTCGTTCTCTGCGGAAATCGGCATATAGACCAATCCCTCGTATTCCCCTTTGTCGTTGGCGGGGCCGGTATGACCTGCCATCACGTTGGTATCGACGTACACGGGATACACCGGGTCGGTCACGGCGATGGTGTTATCTTTACCGAAAATGTCGAGAATGTTGCCGGTGTCGCATTTCGCACCGTCGGAGACGAAGATTTCATCCGGTGCGATGTCGCAACCGCGAGATTGAAAATCCATCGCGGCAATTTTTTCCCGCAGCCAGGGATACCCCTGTTCGGGGCCGTAACCTTTGAAGGAGGCGCGATCGCCCATGTCTTCAATTGCCTTCGACATCGCCGTCCGACAAGCTTCCGGTAGCGGTTCGGTCACGTCGCCAATGCCCAGTTTGATAATTTGAGCGTCGGGATGGGCATCGGCGAAGGTCTTGACGCGACGGGCGATTTCGGGGAACAGATACCCCGCTTTCAGTTTCAGGTAGTTCTCGTTAATAGTTGCCATAGTGAACGTATAGGTTGCCAGAGTTGGCGTCGAACAGTCTCGAAAATGGATCGTCGAAGGAAAAACGGCTTCGGACTCGAAAAAAGCTTTCCGCACCGAACGCCGCTCCTTCAGTATTATTCCACGTTGGCTTCGACCCCCGAGACCGGCGATCGCGATCGCGATAGAATCGAACCGACGCTACAGGCAGTAGGGGAACCGATCGTGTTCGACGCGCATCGCCAGTGGATCGCTATTTTAGAAGACCATCCCGATCGCCGATCGCGGATGGCAAAGCTGCTGAAACAGACCTTCGACGAACCGCAAGTTCGATTTTTGAAAACGGCCTCGGAGGCGATCGCTGCCCTCGAACGAGATTTAGACACCTGTGCGATCGTGAGTTTGGACGGAGATCTCAGCCGTTCGCAGTTTTCAGAAGAGGGCGATCGCGATCCGGGAACGGGGGAAGAGGTGGCGGCATATCTGGCACGAGTTGACGCTCAATGCCCGGTCGTGGTTCACACCTCGGATAACCAGATGGCGATCGCCATGATGCAAACCTTATCTGAAGGAGGGTGTTGGTGCGATCGCGTCGTTCCCGAAGAGCGCTGGTTGCCCCATCGTTGGCTGCCGAAACTGAGAGGACTCCTCACTCCCATCCCCAGCGATCGCCTCGCCCCCGAAGACGTTCCCAACCGCGATCGCCCTTGGGGAGAGATTGCCGACTTCGCCGCTGCCTTCGACCCCCGCGACGACTGGGGAAGCTTAGAAAAAGCCCGTTTCGTCGCCGAACAACTCGAACAAGTCTATCTCAATGCCGATACGCTACCCTCGACGATCGCAGAAGTGCGAACGGGACTGTGGGCGGCACAGATGCTGTGGCGGTGTTACGACATCGAACCGGACGACGCGTCGATGGGCTATATCGGGGCGTTACTCGAACAGTTGCGGGAGTTACTGACCCATCAACCCAAACCCCTCGCCCCCCAGCCGATAATGCTAGACTCGGGCGATCGACTGTGCGATCGCATTGCCGGAACCCTGTTCGGCCACGCCATCGGCGACGCCTTGGGATTGGGACTCGAAGGCATTCCCAAAGAGCGCGTCGGCGAGTATTACCCCGATGGTTTGTCCGATTACGAGGACATCGTTCGCGACGAATATCGATCTCGCTGGGAACCGGGGGAATGGACCGACGACACGGCGTTAATGTTATGTATTGCCGATAGTTTGCTCGAATCGAACGAAGTCAACTTACTCGATATTGCCCGTCGGTTCTATCGTTGGGCGGCGGCGGGACATCCAGGGTTGGGTACGACGACTCACAACGTTTTGTTTTGTAAGGAGGTGTTCGGCGTCGATTTTTTCCAAGCCGAGTTCGATCGCCACTATTTCGTGGCGGCGAAGAAAGTTTGGGAAGAAAGCGGCGGCCGTTCTGCCCCCAACGGCGGTTTGATGCGAACGTCTGTGGTGGGAATTTGGGACTACCGCGATCGCGATCGCGTCAAAACCAACGCCGAACGCATCTGTCAGATTACCCACTACGACCCCCGCTGCGTCGCCTCCTGCGTCGCCCTGTCCCTGGCAGTTCGCGCCCTGCTGTGCGGAACGATCGATACCGAAAATCTTACTCAACAGATGGCACGGGAAGTTAGCGACTATCACCCAGAAGTGAAGGAGTATTTTCAACGTACGGAAGATCCCGACATCTCGACGTTGCAGTTGGGGGAATCTTGGGGAATGGGGTACACGCTAAAAACCCTGAGTGCGGGATTTTGGGCGTTACAACACGCCCCCTCTTACGACGCGGGATTGTTGCAGGTTCTCCACGAAGGTGGCGATGCGGATACGAACGGGGCGGTAGCGGGGGCGCTGCTGGGGGCGAAGTTCGGCTATGGCAGCATTCCCCAGCGGTGGATCGACGGATTGAAACACCGTCAGGAATTGGAAGTGCGCGTCGAACAGTTGGTACGTCGTTGTCGTTAGCGATCGATCGGTCGCACGGAGTCGGCGTTGGCGCGGACGAAACAGCCTTCGGGTTGGTTGGGGTTTTGGTTGAAGAGGACGAACAACCAGGCGTTACCGCGATCGTCGTAGAATACGCCTCCCGCCATACTCGGGAGTGTCTCGAACCGCCGTCCCCAGGTGAGGGCGCGATCGACCGGCCAGTTATAGATATCGTTGGGACGAGACGCATCGAAAATTTCATAGCGATGGTCTATGCGACAGTTCAATCCGCCAGGATGGGAATCGACGGCCACCCAATCGGTATGATAGGCGCGATCGCGTTGTCCGTAATCGCCGTTTTCGTCGGCTTGGGGCAGGGCGAGACTCGGGGGAACGAAGACACTCCCCAGGCATCCAGCGGCGAGACTCGTCCACAATAAGAATTTCATGAGAACTTTCAGCATTGGCTCGTGCGTTCGCCTTTTACGGACACTCGCACCTCTCTTCCGCGCGATCGACATAATACTTCAACCGGTGTTGCGATCGACCGTAACACAGGCTTTGGCATCTGTAGACCCCGCACTTCCCCCCAAGGACGCGACTCGACATTGCAACGCCAAACGTCTAAAACACTACTGCTGTGCTGTGAAAAACTCGTGAATTTTGTCGTCTTTATCGGTGTTTCGTTCGCAGGCATTTCAAACTCACGAAGCCGGTCGTGCGATCGCGAAATTTCATCCCTCGAACGTTGCAATTTACAGCCGCTAACCATAATCAAAAAACAGCAAATTTTAATGACTGTGCGGCATTTCTTGAGGTGACATTTCTCCTTCCATCGATTCGATCGCGGGCATTTGATGGGATTCCATATCGTGCGATCGCATCAATCCCATCGTCTGTTGTCCGAGGCTGACGAGTCCCATTCCGACGACGCTCAAACTCATCACGCCCATCGAAACCAGTCCGATCGACACCACACCCATCGACACCAATCCGACGGAAATAATACCGTGGGTCGAAACGCCGATCGCCACGAATCCATGCGCCGAAATCCCGATCGCCACTCGACCGTGGGCTTCGATTCCCACCGACAACCATTTCCGTTTTTCTTGTTTTTGAATCGTATCCACGCAACACCTCAAACTATGACAAGCTGTCAAACTCAATCGAGACCGACGCGTTATTTTATCGATCGCGTTTGTGTCAATTTAGCGCAAATCGATCGCCCGTTCGCGAAGTCGCTTCGGTTCGGTGAGGCGATCGCCCCCCCTCCACTGCTTTTGCAACGGGGACAGGTTACGGCATCCCCCACAGACGACAACAGCTCGATTCCTGAGTTCACAAGGATTTCAGGAAATTTTTCCAAAGCGCTTGACAAGCTTGTAGTATATTTGTAGTATAAAAACATAGCAGATGCGAGCCAACCGCTTCTGACATCTGGTATTCCCGAACCTTGAAAACTGAATTCACTTTCTCCTTCAGTGCTGCCCGTTTCCTGGGGTTGTAGCTCAATCGGTTAGAGCGTCCGCCCCTCTTGCGGAAGGTCGCGAGTTCGAGCCTCGTCAACCTCGTTCGGGCAGTTTTTGAACTCCCGTGGGCGAACAGTCAAGCCGTCAGCCCCTCAAGCTGAAGATGCGGGTGCAATTCCCGTCGGGACTTCTACAATTTCTCGTTTGTAGTACGTCAAAAAACTGTAACACACTATGTATTACGCGAGAAATTCATCCCAAAGTTTCGCGGGGGGATGGTGTAACGGCAAACATCTCGGTCTCCAAAACCGTGGTTCTGGGTTCGAATCCCAGTCCCCTTGCCATTTCGTAATGCCTCATAGCTCAACTTGGCAGAGCAACGCGCTGTTAACGCGATGGTTGTTGGTTCGAGTCCAACTGGGGCAGTTTGTCCGTTGCCGGGTAGACGAATCGGTGAAGTCGCCTGTCTCTGAAACAGGAAATTGTAGGTTCGACTCCTACCCCGGCAGTTTTTTGCCCCGTGGTGTAACTGGCAACATCTCGCACTTTGACTGCGAAGAGTCCAGGTTCGATCCCTGGCGGGGCAATTCCGCTCCCGTGGCGCAATTGGAAGACGCGACAGACTTAAAATCTGTTTTGCTGTGAGTTCGAGTCTCACCGGGAGTATGACGGGATGTAGCGCAGTTTGGTAGCGCGTCGGCTTTGGGAGCCGAACGTCGCAGGTTCGAATCCTGCCATCCCGATTGGCCCCTGTGACGAAATTTGGTAAACGTCGCCGACTCAGACTCGGTGTTTTGCAGGTTCGAGTCCTGCCAGGGGTATCGATGGAGATCGTGAATTGTTTCGCCCCCGTAGCCCAATTGGAAGAGGCACTCGGCTAAGAACCGGGTCGTTGCTGGTTCGAATCCAGTCGGGGGCATTGCAGCGCGGGGATGGAGCAATGGTGGCTTCTCAGGTTCATACCCTGGAGATCGGTAGGTTCGATTCCTACCCCCGCGACCAAATCTTAAAGGTACAGCATGACGAAACGCATTGCGATCGCTCGAGAGACGCTCGAAATTTTAAACGCCGGTTATTATATTTCGCCGACGGGAAAAACAATCGAGATCGAGCGAGAATTCAAAGCTTGTTTGGCACAAACTCGATGTTACGACCCCGAAACCCTCTCCCAACTCGAACGAGAGGTGTTGTCGCGTCCGGCAACCTTTGCGAACACTGCGTTTGAAGTCCACAACGAGACCACACTGATGGGAGCCGAACGTCTGGCGCGATCGCCATCTTCATCTCAAAAATTTCAGAAAATTGGCGTGTTGAACTTCGCTTCAGCTAAAAATCCCGGTGGCGGCTTTCTCAACGGCGCTCAGGCTCAAGAAGAAAGTCTCGCTCGCAGTAGCGGTTTATATAAAAGCCTGGTTCGATGTCCTGAATATTACGATTTTCATCGGAGTGCCAAGTCTCTACTTTACTCCAACCGAATCGTTTGTTCTCCCGGTTGTCCGGTCTTCCGAAAAGATGACGGAACGCTCCTCAAAACCCCTTATTTTGTCGATTTTATAACGAGTCCCGCTCCGAATGCTGGAGCAATTTCGAGAAACAAACCTCAAGACCTTGAAAAAATCCCCGAAGTCCTGCGCGATCGCGGGTCGAAAGTGCTGAGTCTTGCGGCGTATTCGGGTTGCGATGCCTTGGTTTTAGGCGCTTGGGGCTGTGGCGTATTTCGCAACGACCCGGCAGAAGTATCGCAAACGTTCGCCGATTTCTTATTCCCGAACAAGCCATTTTGGGGAAGATTCCAACTCGTTTTGTTTTCAGTTTTAGACTCGACTCGCTCCCAAAACACCTTCAAATCATTTCAAGCCAAGTTTGCAGGCGATCGCAACCTTCAATGATTCGCGTAGGTTTGTCTGATTGAAACTCTCCGGCTCGGAGTAGAACTCCAGATCCCCGCATCTTGGAGATGCCAGGGATCTTAAACGATCTAAGTTGCGTTAAACGAAAACCGCTCTCGTTTTCTGACAACTGACAGGCATCGAGACACCACTCTTCCCTCTACACTGTATTACGCTCGCGTCCCACTTTCACCCTTCATTACGGCCGAACCGATGAGATGAGCTAAACGCAAGGCTTCGGGAACGTGACCGCATTCGGTGAGCGATCGCAGAACTTTTGCGATCGTTCCGGGTGATTCTCCGCACACTTGGAAGTAGAATGGAGGGGAAGCGTAGATTCTTCCCGCGCGGCGGATTCTATCCCATCGTTTTTCAAAATCTGGTAGACGACGCATCGCCTGTTCCATCTTTTTGAGTTTCGGTGGGCGGCGCATGAGAGCGACGCACGGACGTTGTAGGCGTTGTGCTAAAAGAGGGAGGTCTATTAGATTGAAGCCGCCGAAGCCGATACCGTCTAACAAGACGAGGTGAAGTTGAGGTAGAAACTTCCCTTCGAGCAGTAAGTCGCAGATTCGATCGGTGGCGTCCCAACCATCCGGTTCGATCTGTCCCCAGACCATCCCCTCGAAGCGGGTTCCGCCGCAGACTACACCGGCGATCGCCACCGCTCGATCGCTGTTTCGCTCGAAGGGTGCGTCGTCGAATCCGATGACGCGAACGGTACGTTTGAGTCTAACCAGGTCGGAAAGTTTCACGATCGCATCGAGAATAAAGAGTCATACAGACCATTATCTCGCGATCGCCCTTGCCAACTCTCGGAAGACTCGTTTAAATAATGGGATTGGGCTTTTTTTAAAACCATTTTCATAACTCGATTTGTCAGTGAAGCTAGGAGGTGAGGATATGTCTGAAACGACCAAGAACCAAAACTTCCGAGTCGTTCCACTGTCGGAAAGCGTCAAGGTCAAAACTGACCTTCAGGAAATTCACCTACCCGCACTGCGATCGGGGTTTGCTGGATATCCGATGAATCCTCGTTGGAACGCGCTCAAATTTCGAGCTTGGAAACTCGGCCGTCAGTGGCGCCAAGCATTACTCGAAGGTGAGTTGTACGTGCGTCCGAACGATCTGATGCTGGTATCGGTGGCTGAAGCTGACGACGTCACGTCAGATACATCGACATCCGAGCCATCGAGGAGCGATCGCGAGGAATCTTCCCCATCGGCCAAACCCTCCCGGTGGGGAACGCGCATTTTGGCACTGGGATGGTAACAACGCGCGATCGTCTCGGTGTTCTCTCGTCGAATTGACTGGGAAACCCGGCCACTCTTCTGAGTCCGGGTTTCTTTAAACTTACAAATTTGACTATTTAACTAAACGGTTATATATTGAGATTGAGTAACGTAAAGCGACTAGGAGGTTACTTTATGATGTTTGGTAACGTCGGAATACTCGATCGCATCCTTCGCTTCAGTATCGCCGCAGTGCTGTTGTATCTCGGACAAGTCACCTACAGCGGAGACCCCCTCGGACTCGGACTCACTATCGCCTCAGCCATCGCGGGTGTCACAGCGATCGTCGGATTTTGTCCCCTGTATCGTCTCCTCGGCACCAGTACCCGCACCGACACCTAAGCGCGGGAGATTTGCCCCAAATCGGGGAGTTACTATCCGTTCCGTTGAGGTTGTCCCATGAACTGTTCGCCACTCTCACAAGTCCAAAAGCGCCTGTTTGCTTGGGGAATGTCCAAAGCCAACGACGCCGACGATCGCACCTTACAACTGATCGACCACCCCCACTTTGCAAACATGGCTCAACTCAAACAGTCCATGTTGGGGAACTTGCGAGGTCGCATCCTCGAAATCGGCCCCGGTGCGGGGGCAAATCTGCGGTATTACGCCCCAGATATCGAATGGATTGGCATCGAACCGAATCCGTTCATGCACCCCCATCTACAACGGGAAGCCGAAAAATTTGGCGTGAGTCAGAATCGCTTGGAAGTCGGAAGTGCCGAACGCCTTCCCGTGGAAGACCTTAGCATCGATGCAGTGGTGAGTACCCACGTTCTCTGTTCGGTGGGAGATCTCAACGGCGTATTAGACGAGATCGATCGCGTTCTCAAACCCGGCGGACGGTTCGTGTTTCTCGAACACGTGGCCGCACACCCAAACACTTGGACGCGACGAATCCAAGAAGGTATCGCCCCCATTTGGAAAAGCCTGTTCGATCGCTGCCATCCCAACCGGGAAACCGGCCCGGAGATCGATCGCGCCGGATTCGCCGAAGTCACCTATCACAACTTTCAACTGTCTTTTCCCGTCGTCAGTCCCCACATCGCCGGATTTGCAGTAAAAGCGTAGCATCTCGTCAAGAGCCTTGACACTATCTGTAGAGTTGGCAATGCTCATTAACTCTACATTTAGCGGAATTCCCGTTAAAATCCGTCCGTCCTAGTGACGACTCGCTTTTAGCACAAAATCCTAAAAAAGTCAAGTCTCGATCGCGAAAAAAATCTCGAAAAAACCAGGAGAAATTAGGAGTCAGCCCTATGCTGTTAACCAAAAAGAATCTAGAAGACGCGAAGAACCAAGTCTACGACACCATCGTCGTCGGCGGTGGTGCTGGAGGACTCTCGGCTGGCGTTTACCTGCAACGGTATAACCTCTCTTCGCTGATCGTCGATAAAGGAAAAGCTCGATCCTTCTGGATGCAAGAACTCCACAACTACCTCGGCTTACCCCCCGACACCCCCGGACGAGATCTTCTCAAACACGGAAAAGACCATTATCTTTCCGTCAACGGGGATATGTTACACGGCTACGTCGAAGAAGTCGTCGATGAAGGAGACACCTTCGCCGTGCGCGTTAAAGTCGGACGCAACAACAGCATTTATCCCACCTTTCGCACCAAATACATCATCGCCGCCAGTGGAATTATCGACCACCTCGTGCCGCTCGACGACATGAAGAACGTCTACGAGTACGCTGGATACAACCTCCACGTTTGTATGGTGTGCGACGGTTACGAAATGACTGACAAACACGCCGGATTGTTTGTCGGAAGCGAAAACAGCATGAACATGGCGTTTGGCTTGAGTTGGTTTACGCCAAAAATCACCATTTTCACTCACGGTTTGTTTGAAGTCAGCGACGAAATGCGCGAACGAATCGCCGAAATGGGATATCGCCTCATCGAAACTCCGATCGCGCAATTCCTGGGTGAAAACCACCAAATGAACGGTGTGGAATTGGTCGATGGAACCGTCGTTCCCTTGGAAACTGGATTAATTTCGATGGGGTCTCACTACCACAACACCTATCTATCTAATTTGAATTTAGAGATGCAGGGTGGAAACCTAGTGACGGACAAAGTCGGACGCACTTCTCATCCTCGGGTGTTCGCGATCGGCGATTTGAAAGTGGGCTTAAACCAAGTGGCGATCGCCGTCGGTGACGGTGCGTTAGCCGCCACGCAAATTTGGAAAGATATGCGGAAAGAAGCCGGTCCTCGTCCTTGGGTAGAAAACCTGGAAAATCAACCCGCGTTGGTGTAAAAACTCGTAGGGTGCGTGTTTATCAGTGTAGAGTACAGAGGGCAGAGTGTAGAGTGGGAATTCCTCTTTAACTCTTCACTCTTCACTCTTCACTCTTCCCTGAAAGAGCCGCACCCTACGCATCTTCTTTCAAAACGATGATTCAACATCTCGAAATTACCGTTCTGGTGGAAAATACCGCTTGGGGACGAGGGTTGTTGGGAGAACACGGCTTATCCTGGTGGATTGAGGCGGACGGCCATCGGATTTTATTCGATACCGGACAGGGGTATGTTCTGAAACACAACGCCGAACGGTTGCAACTTCCTCTGGATTCCCTGGAAGCGATCGCCCTCAGTCACGGTCATGACGACCACGCTGGGGGGCTTTCTGAGGTTCTCTCGATTTGCGGCGATCGCCTCGATTTATATTTACATCCAGAAAGTTTAAAGCAGAAATACAGTCCCCGTGGGGAAATTAGCGCACCGTTGCGAGATGTAGAAGAGTTACAACATCGCGTCAAACGGCTAGTGATTACAGCAGAACCGACGGAAATCGTTCCGGGGGTATGGTTGACGGGAACGGTTCCCCGTCGCCATCCCTTGGAGGATACGGGAGGAGCGTTCTGGAACGACGCAGAACACCAGCAGGTGGACGAACTGCTCGACGATCGCACCTTGTTTGTCGAAACCCCCAAAGGAATCGTCGTGGTTCTCGGTTGCGCTCACGCGGGAATTATCAACATTTTGGACTACATTCGCGACTTGACGCAATCTTCAATTTACGCGGTCATGGGGGGAATGCACCTGTTACGAGCGAGCGAGGAACGGTTGGCGGCGACGGTGGAAACCCTGACTCGGTACGACATCCAGCATATCGGCGCGAATCACTGCACGGGAACGAAAGCGATCGCGCGGTTGTGGGAACAGTTCGGAGATCGCTGTTTTGACGCACGGGTGGGAACGCGATTTGAAGTGCGATCGTAGACAAGATAGCGGCGACTTAAATTTCCGTTCGAGCAATATATAACTTTTTCGTTTGCTAATTTTTAAGCTTTATTTTTATGGGTTTTTGAATTGAGTTTTACAGCCTGTCTTTTGCTATTTATAACGAGTTTTATCTAAGATTGACAGCACTTTCATGTTGTCAATAAACAAAAAGATCGTGTGGATACCCAAAGCGATTGGTGTGGCTGTGGTTGGAGTAGCGAGTTTTCCCCTCGCTGTTTTTGCGGAAATGGAGCCGTCAGAAACAGTCGTTTCCAAACTCGAAAAAGCTCGTCGTGTCGCAGAAGAAGAAGAGGCGGCGATCGCATCCCAAAAAACACCAGACTCTAACCGTCTCGATTGCCTGGTGGATGTTTCAACGCCCCATACCTCCGAAGGGGAAAATCGGGCGATCGCGGCACGACTCAATACCGTAGACTGGGAAGCCTTCTCGGTCGATCGCGGCGTCTTTTCCCCTCAAACCCTCGATGTCTTCTTCGCCGATCGCCCCAACGAACGGGAACTCACGCCGTTTCCCGACATCCCAAACTGGAGGTTCGACGGACACCAATTTCATATCGCCCACGACGATGTTAGCGTTCCCGGCCAATGGAGCGCCGCACGGCCGGACGGTCACGCTCCCATCGGCGTGATGGGCGACCATACTCACGGGGCGGGAGAGTTTATGTTTTCCTATCGCTTCATGGATATGCACATGGAGGGAAACCGCGACGGAACCGACAGTTTGAGCAACGACGAGGTTCTCGAACAGTTTCCCGTGACGCCGACTCAGATGGGAATGCAAATGCATATGTTGGGGGCGATGTACGCTCCCACCGACGAGTTAACGCTGATGTTGATGGTTCCCTACGTCTCCATGGAAATGGATCACCGGACTCGTAGCGGGGTCAGGTTTACCACCAACTCAGACGGACTCGGCGACATCAGCCTCAGTACGCTTTATAAAATTTGGGACAGCGATCGCCAACGTCTCCATCTCAATTTCGGATTGAGTTTTCCCACGGGTTCGATCGACGAGCGAGACAATACCCCCGCCGCAGACGACGCCGTGTTACCCTATCCCATGCAGATCGGTTCGGGAACCTACGATTTGCTTCCCGGTATCACCTACCTCGGACAATCCGAACAGGGGTCTTGGGGCGCACAAGTACGGGGACGCGTGCGTTTGGGGCGCAACGATGAAGACTACGCCCTCGGCGATCGCCTCGAAGCCAACAGTTGGCTGGCCCGAAAGTGGACGGATTGGTTCAGTACCTCGGTACGCGTGACGTTTCGGACGTGGGGAAACGTTCGCGGCGAAGATTCCCGTCTCAATCCGATGTTGATTCCCACCGCCGATCCCGATCGCCGTGCGGGATCTCGGTTCGATGTGGGGTTGGGATTGAACTTGTACGATCGCCGAGGATTTCGCCTGGGGGTCGAGTTAGAACTTCCCATCTATCAATCTTTAGACGGACCACAACTCGAAACCGACTGGACGATGACAGTGGGACTGCAAGCGTCGTTTTAAGAGGTTCCACGGTAAGGAAACGACACAGCAGGGCGATCGCCGACGACTGTTTTCTCGATCGGAGGATCGGGATTTCAGCCATTGATACCAAATCCTGTTCCCAAACCTGCTAAACTTTTAAGTAGAGATGAGAAGTAATGGGACTTAGATTCTTGAATCCCTACCCTGGAAGGATTTTGACTGACCAGCATCATTAGAGTACAGCACTACCCCTTTTTTGTGCTTTGGTCTCGGCCTCTGCCAAGAGTAGCCGCACTTTTTTAAATAGTCCCATCCCCTTTGCTTCCAAACTTTTTCGGCTCTTCCGAACTTACTATGCAAGAAATCGCTGAAACCCTTACAGGATAAGAGTTTTTGCTAAACTGTATAAAAAGTCCGCTCAAATCGCGAAATTCCTTTCCAGATATAGGCTACAAGCATTTCCCTACATACCAAGGTCGGAAGAGCCACTTTTTCTCGTCCTGCTTCTTTTTCGATCCACCGGGCAACTTTGGGTCTAGTCCACTGTCCTCCATCCTCCGGTTTCTCCTTTAACGCTTCTTGAAGTTTTTGCAATTGTTCTTCTTTCAGCTTAACCGCTAGGAGTCCCGCACTGTACCCGAAGGGTCAGTGTCGGGAGGAATAGCGGGGGCGTCGATGGGGTTCAATGCCCCATTGACGCCCAGACTTCTAATGTATTGGCGCAAAACGTCGGTTTGATTGCGCTCCGTGAGTTCGCAATATAGGTCTAAATGCTGCTTTTCAACATCCGAGATTCTAAGGCTTATTTGTTTCGTGGGTAGCAATCACATTTATATCTGCTACAATCATGGCATGAAACTAGTGCAGCGTCAACTCTAAGAATTAGGGTTAACGGGAGTATTGAGGTAATCTGTAGGGAGCGAGCCGGAGTCCCATGCAGAAAAAATACATTGTGCGCCTGACAGCAGAAGAGCGTCATCAGCTACAGGC
>NZ_JAQNCQ010000303.1:0-3203 GCF_028368005.1 Geitlerinema sp. CS-897
GCGATCGCGCGATCGCCCCGAGAACGGTGGATGTCTGCGGGAATTGCCAGTCTGTTAGCGGTGGCGATGGTTCTGCACGTTTGGACGTGGTTCGCGATCGGGGTCGTGCGCGTTCCCACCTTCGTTTTACTCGCCTTAGCCAGTCTGTGTTTGGGCTTGAACAGTTGGGCTGTCTTCGATCCTCAAACCTTTGTCAAACTGTATCGCTGGGGGAAAATTCAGGTGAGAGTGAAGAGTTAAGAAATTCGTAGGGTGCGCGTTTTACAGTGAACAGTGAGCAGTGAACAGTGAGCAGTGTTTCAGTCGCCAGTCACCAGTCACCAGTGTTTCAGTCACCAGTCGCCAGTCACCAGTCACCAGTGAAGACAGGTTTCAGCGGATAGTTTCTCCCTTGTCTCCCTTTCTCCCCTTCTCCCTTTCTCCCCCTCTCCCTTTCTCCCCACATGGTCACTCCGTCTCCGGTTGCTGTCTCTCAAATGCCCCATCGATCGCTGTGGGGAGATGCGTGGCGACGGTTTCGCCGCGATCGCACGGCGGTTTTGGGTTCGATCGTGTTGGGCGTTATCGTCTTCGGAGCGATCTTCGGACCGTTGCTGTACGATGTCCCCATTGGTGAAATTGACTTCGGGCGATCGAGTCTTCCGCCGAGTGGAGAACATCCCTTCGGAACCAACGATTTGGGACAAGACCAACTGGCTCGGGTTCTGTGGGGCGGCCGCGTTTCGCTGTCAGTGGGAGTTGCAGCGATGGTGGTGTCGATGGGATTGGGAATTTTCGTCGGGGCGATCGCGGGATTTTATGGAAAATGGCTCGACGGACTGTTGATGCGGGTGACGGATTTGTTTTTGGCGTTGCCTCAGCTACCGCTGTTGCTGTTAATTGTCTATTTGTTTCGCGATTCTCTTAAAGCGATCGCCGGCCCGGAATTGGGGGTGTTTGTCCTCATCGTGGTGGTGATTGGTAGCCTCAACTGGATGTCGGTGGCGAGGTTGATTCGGGCGGAATTTCTCTCGTTGCGAGAAACGAACTTCGTGGCAGCAGCCCGTGCGTTGGGAGCGACGCCGAGTCGTTTGATTTGGGTTCACCTGTTTCCGAACGTTTTGGGAACGGCGATCGTGGCGGCCACGTTAGCCGTCGGACGTGCCATTCTCATTGAATCGACGTTGAGTTTTCTCGGCTTGGGGTTTCCCCCCGACGTTCCCACTTGGGGGCGAATGTTGTTCGACGCGCAGAACTATTTGGAATCCGCCCCCCACATGGCGATTTTCCCCGGTTTGGCGATTTTTCTGACGGTGTTGAGTATTAACTTTATCGGCGATGGGTTACGGGATGCCCTCGATCCGAAAAGCCATTGATTCGGCGATTTAAAATGTGTCGATGGAAGGGTGAATGTCTGTAGTCTTACGACGGTTTAGGCTTCATTCCAAAGAAAAAACGCATGATATTCCATCGCTTGACCAACAGTTCGTAGATGGCGGCGATCGCCACAAAAGAAATCGTACTAATCGTCAGAAATTTTACAGCAATTGAAAGATTCAAGGGAATCACATACCAGCCCACCCACAAAATTAGGGTTTGATGGAGAATGTAAAACGGCAAAACAGCCTCACGAGTATAGGCGAGAAACGAACTGTTAAAATTTAAATACTTAAACGCTAAACTCAAAATAAAAGCTATCCAACACCAAGCGTTAATACTCATTATAATTTGAAATAAAACGTACAATACCAGAGGAGAAAATCCTTGACCTTCTGGATACTTGTAACCCATACCGAAAATCCAATAGAATTCTGCCAAAAATCCTAAAATCCCCAAGAGAAAGCAGATCCAACCTCGTCGTTCGATCCTTGCCGTGAATCGCGGATTAGCGGGAAGAAGATAACCGAAAATAAAAAAGATCGTAAAATAAACGAGGTCAGCCCAGGTATGTTGTCCGTAAAAAAAGCCTCGAATCCCAATCTGAACGAGGGAGAGAGGGACGATCGCCAGCAAAACACCTCCCGATCGATCGCACGTCTTGGCGATGCGATCGATGACACGACGTCCTGAAGGGGTTTTCAAATACAGCAGTAACGGTAAAGAGACAAAAGAAACAATGAAGAGAAACTTGAGAAACCAGAGATGCCCCGTCCAAAACGAACCGAAAAACGGACTAAAGCTCAGAGTGAAGGTTTCTGTAAAATAACGGGGATACAACTCCCAAAAAGACCCCGAACATATTTTTTGAGTGATACAGTCCCAGTAGAGTTGAGGTGGAAGGAGAATAAACGTCCCCACTGTATATAGCGGGACGAGCAACCGTTTACACCGTTCCCAAAGGTACTGTTTGCCGCTTCTAGATTCCAAGCTGTACCAAGCGCCAACACCCGATAGGAAGAAAAATAACGGCATTGCCCAAGCATCGACAAAGCCGACAAAAACGAGCATACTCAGATGATGTTCGGCATTTTTGATATGCCAGGGAAGTGAAGTGAAAAAACTAGCGTTATGGAACACAAAAATCACCAGGATGGCGATCGCTCTCAACCAGTCAATCTCGTATCGGCGACGTTCCATAGGACTCGAACCTCTAATTCGCAGGAGGATATTTCGATCGATACGTTTCCTGCCGTTTGCCAAACCAGTCGTAGCGGTTGTCGCGAACCTGTTCGTAAACGCGATCGCCAGTGGGTTTGACTCCCGGTAACTGGCGATAGGCAGAGACGAACGCTGCACCACCGGGAAGCAACCGTCCGATTTCCTCGGCGGCGTCGCTCCCCTGCCAGCGTCGCTCGGGATTGTCGCGATCGAGTAAAATCATCCCTAACTCGCACCCTTGGGGGGTAATGTCGTAGCGATCGAGCCGGGTTTCGTCTTGCATGGGGACGTAACGAAAGCGGGTTCCGCCGTCGAGGTTTTCGAGCAACTGCACCAACGTCACGCACAGGTTGCAGTTACCGTCGTAAATCACCAGATAAGACATTTCGCTTCTCAGGTTTCGCGTCTAACGTTGTCTGTTTTCCATATTTTGGCGTAGCTTTACAGTAAGCGGTGCGTGACGAGTTATCGGTAAGCACGAGTTCAACCCCGTTTTTCAAGTCACGCACCCTACCGACTTCGTTGTCAATCATCAATTGTCAATTATCAATTAAAATGTCTTCTCCCCGCGTTCTCTGTCTCGGTGAAATCCTCTTCGACTGTTTGGCCGACCAAATCGGCCAAAC
>NZ_JAQNCQ010000304.1:0-31861 GCF_028368005.1 Geitlerinema sp. CS-897
GCTCTCTCTGATGATGCCTGACGTGCCATTGAGTTCAACTTTTTGGCAAAAGGAAACTCACGCGCCAATTCTTTGCATAGCAGAGAGAGACGAGCCTTATCTACTTTAGACTCATCTCGCCATAACCTTACTGCTTTGTTTATGATAAACTGAGCAGTTCTTATGGCTTCATCTAAGGCTTTATATTGTGCCTTAGACCCATTCAACAACTTGGCTTCTCTTACTATCATGGTTTTATTTTACCGGACTTTATTTTGGATAACCTTATTTTTAACATAAGTTAACCGTCCTAGAAGGACGGGGCTTTAAACCCACTTTTTTTGGTAAAAATAGGTATCGTAACTGAGCAGTTCGTAATCGACCTCAATCTCGTTAACGACCGCAACGACTCCCTTCGACAGTGCTGCCAAATCGCCAGCTTCCCACTTCTCGAAATACGAATCGACCAGGCCGTTGAGGGTGACGATACCGTCGTTGACTGAAACATCGATTTCGCCAACCTCGAGATAGGGATCTCGACGTAACGACGCTTCGATATTTTGAGAAATTTCAGCATCGGACGGACGAGTTTCAGGCTCGACGTCGATGTTGTTTTCCACCTGCCAGACGCCCATCGTATTACTGGCATCTTGAGCGGCGGCCAGCTTCGCTTTTAAGTTGTCCACCGTTCCTGCGAGGACGGCGACGCCGTTATCGACTTCAACGCCGATCTCGAGCGCGGATCGTACGATGACGCATCTTCGATCGCCGCTTCGATTTCGCGATCGGTGGCGTCGATCGGGGAGATGCGATCGCAAGGGCTGACTTAACGACCGCATCTGTCTACAGACCCCACACCCCAACTGTAAAAAAAGCCCTACACCCGCACGTCTACCAAAAGAAAGACTGTTTCCTCGTTCGATTGAGATAGATTCGGCGATCGAGGGAAATTGCAAAGAAATGTATCGTTTGGGGAAAAATCTGTTACTGTTGCAAGCAAACAGATTAAACGCTACTGGTAACGTCAGCGAAGAGGTCAAGAATGCGAATTCTATTTGTCGCGGCAGAAGCAGCACCACTGGCAAAAGTCGGCGGGATGGGTGACGTTGTGGGCGCACTGCCCAAATACCTACGCAAATTGGGACACGACGTCCGCGTGTTTATGCCCTACTACGGCTTTTTGCCCGACAAAATAGAAATTCCTCAAGAGCCGATTTGGTGGGGATACGCCATGTTCCAATCCTTCGCCGTTTACGAAACCACGCTTCCCAAGAGTGACGTTCCCCTCTACCTGTTCGGACATCCCTCGTTCGTGCCGCGCC
The DNA here is from genome assembly GCF_028368005.1 of Geitlerinema sp. CS-897. NCBI lineage: Bacteria > Bacillati > Cyanobacteriota > Cyanophyceae > Geitlerinematales > Geitlerinemataceae > Geitlerinema > Geitlerinema sp. CS-897. Next base: position 1,302 of record NZ_JAQNCQ010000304.1, read on the forward strand.
GCGTGTATTACGGCGACGACGAAGACTGGCGGTTCACCCTGTTCGCCAACGGTGCGGCGGAATTTTGCTGGAACTACTGGAAACCGGACATCGTTCACTGTCACGACTGGCATACCGGCATGATTCCCGTGTGGATGAGACAGTCACCGGACATTACCAGCGTGTTCACCATTCATAACTTGGCCTATCAAGGACCTTGGCGTTGGTATCTCGATCGCATTACCTGGTGTCCGTGGTATATGCAGGGTCACAACACGATGGCGGCAGCCGTGCAGTTCGCCGATCGCGTCAACACCGTTTCCCCCACCTACGCCCAGCAAATCCAAACCGTAGAATACGGCGAGAAAATCGAAGGATTGCTCTCCTTCATCAGCGGCAAACTCAGCGGCATTCTCAACGGCATCGACACCGAAAGCTACGATCCCGAAACCGATCCCCACTTGGTGCAGAACTTCACCGCCGACACCATCGAAGATCGCAAACCGAACAAAGTCGCCCTGCAAGAAGAACTCGGCTTAGAAGTCAATGCCGAAACGTTCCTCATCGGTATGGTGACGCGGCTCGTCGAACAAAAAGGCATCGACTTACTACTGCAAATTCTCGATCGCTTCATGGCGTATACCGATTGTCAGTTCGTGTTGTTGGGAACCGGCGAACGGTATTACGAGACGCAAATGTGGCAACTCAGCACCCGCTATCCAGGGCGCATGGCCAGTTACTTACTCTATAACGACAGTCTCGCCCGTCGCATCTATGCCGGAAGCGATGCCTTCATGATGCCGAGTCGCTTCGAGCCGTGCGGTATCAGTCAAATGCTGGCGATGCGCTACGGTTGCGTTCCCATCGTCCGCCGTACCGGAGGATTGGTCGATACCGTCTCCCACCACGATCCGATGGGCGAACAGGGAACCGGGTTCTGTTTCGATCGCTACGAACCCCTCGACCTGTACACCTCGCTAGTTCGGGCGTGGGAAAGCTTCCGCTACAAAGATCGCTGGCAAACGCTCCAACAACGGGGAATGCGTCAAGACTTCAGTTGGGACAAGTCGGCGTTAGCCTACGATAACCTCTATCGCAGCATTTACGGACTGCCCCCGCGTACAGAAGAGGACGTGCGAAAGGAGCAAGCTCAAACGTCCGAAGAAACCGCCGTCGCTAACTCGTAACGTCAGACAGAACGGGCGAGCGCTCGGTTCGTCACTCGCCATAGAAAAACCCCGGCATCTTAAAGATTTCGGGGTTTTTCTGCATTCGGAGACCGAACTTGACAGCGCAACTATTGCGCCCACAAAATCAAGCCCATTTCGTGAGGATTGCTCAACCCCGGATGGTCGGGCAGCACCCGTAACGACAGCCCTTGTAAACCGCTGACGTTGTAGGCAATTTCAGCCCGATAGAGACTACGATCGCCCTCTTTCCCGCAATATTCCATCGCTACCGGCGTTCCGTTAATAATATTGCCGCGATCGTCGACTTCCCCGCGATACAGCTCCACCGTCACGTCTTCAGGTTGTAACGCAGCCAAATCGAGCCAAGCTTTCACGAAAATCGGTTGGTTGACCTGTACGTCTGTCGAATCGGAAATCTCGACCGAATCGATCTTCATCTCGTACCAATCCCGTTCGACGCGGTGTTTCCACTGCGCCAGTTCCTTGGCTGGTTGACAGCGATCTTCCGTCATCGCCACATAGCGATCGCTCAACACGAAATAAGCGCGCCGTGCGTAATCCTTCACCATTCGCGCCGTATTGAACGTCGGACAGTTGAGGCGAACCGCATCCTTCATTTTCGTCACCCAACCGTGGGGGATCTCGTCGGCGTCGCGATCGTAAAACAGCGGAATCACTTCTTTTTCGAGGAGATCGTAGAGATCGTTGGCTTCGACTTCGTCTTGATAGTTGGGATCGTCGTACATTTCCCCGTGACCGATCGCCCAACCCGTGCGAGCGTAATCGGCCTCGTCCCACCAACCATCGAGAACGCTGAGATTGGGCAACCCGTTCATCGCCGCCTTCATGCCGCTAGTACCCGAAGCTTCCCGAGGACGGCGCGGCGTGTTCAACCAGACATCGCATCCGGCCACCATCAACCGCGACATTTCAATATCGTAGTTCGGCAAGAACACTAACCAATCGTGCATCCCCTCATCGCGAGCCGTGTGAACGATATCGCGGATCAGTTCTTTTCCCGGCATATCCTTCGGGTGAGCTTTCCCCGCAATGACGAACTGCACCCGGCGATCGGCATGGTTCATCATGCGTTTGAGGCGATCGAGATCTCGCAAAAACAGCGTCGCCCGCTTGTACGTCGCAAAGCGGCGAGCGAACCCGATCGTCAACACCCCCGGATCGAGAACGTCTTTGGCCTGTTCGATTTCCTTAAGAGACGCACCCCGTTCTTCGAGACATTTCACCAACCAATCCCGCGCGAACACGACTAATTCCGCCCGACGTCGTTCGTGGTTGCGCCAGAGTTCCTCATCGGGAATCGACAGCACCCGCTGCCAGAGTCGTTCCTTATTCGCCCCGCTCGTCGACCATTCCGGACCGAGATAGCGATCGTAGAGTTCCTGCGTTTCCTTCGCCACGCACGATCGCGCGTGGACGCCGTTCGTAATCGAGGTCACGGGGACTTCTTCAGTCGGTAACGCATTCCAAAGATGCTGGAACATCGCCCGAGACACCTTACCGTGTAGCTTGGCGACGCTGTTGATAAATCCCGACATCCGAATCGCGAAAATTGCCATGTTGAACGGTGCCGAAAAATCTCCCGTATTTTCCCGTCCGAGGGCGAGAAACTCTTCCCGCGACAGCCCGAAAATCTCGGCGTAGTGTCCCAAATAGTGCATCACCATCTCGGCGGGGAACAAGTCGAAACCAGCGGGGACGGGCGTGTGAGTGGTGAACATACTACTCGAAACCACCACCTGTTCGGCCGCTTCAAAACTCAGCCCCTCCTCTTGCATCAACATTCGCATCCGTTCGAGCGCCATAAACGCCGAGTGGCCTTCGTTCATGTGATAGGCGGTCACGTTCAACCCCAAGGCTTTGAGAAGTTTGACCCCTCCAATGCCGAGCATAATTTCTTGATGGATGCGGAGGTCTTTATCGCCACCGTAGAGTTGGTCGGTGATGTCTTGGTCGTATTGACTGTTGGGTTCGATGTTGGTATCGAGCATATAAAGCGATACCGTTCCCACTTGAACTCTCCAGGCGCGGGCGTACACCGTCCGACCGGGATAATCGACTGAAATCCTCAGTTCGCTGCCATCGGGATTGCGGATCGGATGTAGCGGTAAGTTATAAAAGTCGTTGATCGGATAGCGTTCTTGTTGCCACCCGTCGGCGTTGAGGTATTGAGCGAAGTAGCCTTCTTGATAGAGCAGACCGACCCCCACCAGAGGCAAACCGAGGTCGCTGGCAGATTTGAGGTGGTCGCCCGCCAAGACGCCCAAACCTCCCGAGTAAATGGGAAGGGCGCGACAGAGTCCGAACTCTGCTGAGAAATAGGCGTAGTATTCAGAATCGCTACCTTGCTTCTCCCGCTCCTTGCCTCGTTGTTGGCGATACCAAGGGCGGTTGGTGAGGTAGTCGTCGAGTTGCAGGGCGGCGCGGTTCATGTGGGCGAGGAACCCTTCGTCCTCGGCCACCTCTTGCAGTCGCTGTTGAGAAATCGTCCCCAGCATCAAAACGGGGTTGTGACGGCTCGATTCCCACAGGTCGCGATCGAGCCGTTGGAAGAGATCTTTCGTGTCGGTATTCCAGTCCCAATGAAGGTTATACGCCAGTTTGCGTAAGGGTTCGAGTGTATCGGGAAGAGACGGCGAAACGTTAAATTTATAGATCGGTTGCATAGGAATTTCCAAAGAGCGATCGCAACTGCTCTCATTGTTGCGTCATGCTTTGAAGAGAAGGCGGCTTTTTAACACAAGCTTTTTGTTTGCAACCGAACCCTTCTCAGAAAACAGTCACCAGTTACCAGTCGCCAGTGAAGACAGTTAACAGATAACAGTTTCTCCCCCTCTCCCCTTCTCCCCCTCTCCCTTTCTCCCCCTCTCCCTTTCTCCCCTCTTCCCTGAAACTTGCTCCTCACCTCAAAGATACCGAGATCCTTGAAGTTGCACGATCGCCTCGGGGGGAAGAGGTTTGGCGAAAAAATAGCCCTGAGCGAAATCGCAACCGAGACGAGCTAAGCGATCGCGCTGTTGGGCTGTTTCGACCCCTTCGGCGATGACTTTGAGGTTCGTCGCCCGTGCGAGGGCTAAAATCGCCGGAACTAACCCGAACTGCTCGGGGTTGACCTCGGTATTCTGCACGAAGGATTTATCGATTTTGAGGATGTCGACGGGGAAACGGTGGAGATAGCTCAACGAAGAATATCCCGTTCCGAAGTCGTCGATGCTCACTTGAATCTGACGCTGTTTGAGGTGTTGGAGAACGGACAGCGTGCGCTGAGAATTCTCCATCAGAGCGGTTTCGGTGATTTCGAGCTTCAAACATTTCGGGTCGAGACCCGATCGCGTCAAAATGTCGTCGAGACTGTCGAGAAAGTCCGGGCGCACGAACTGGCGCATCGAAAGGTTGACGCTCACCGACACCGATCGGGACAACACCCCCGCTTGCTGCCAGCGACGGAGTTGGCCGCAAGCTTCTTCGAGAACCCACGCTCCGATCGCTTCGATCTGGCCGGTTTCTTCTGCCAACGGCACGAATTCGACTGGCGAAACGTTACCTCGTTGGGGATGAACCCAACGCAGCAAGGCTTCAAAGGCAGATAGCTCGCCAGTTTGCAAGTTTACGATCGGCTGGTAGTGCAAGGAGAACTCGCGGGCGTTGCAGGCTCGGCGCAAGTCGTTTTCGAGTTGCAAGCGTTGCACGGCCGAGGCGTGTAGTGTCGGGTCGAACTGATGATAGCGACAGCCACCGAGGAATTTAGCACGGTACATGGCTGCATCGGCATTGCGTAACAGTTCTTCGGGGGGGCAACTGGCCGCTTGCGTCCAGGCGATACCGATGCTGGTGTTGATAAAAATCGAATGGTGGGACAAGTCAAACGGCTCGGTGAGAGCGTCGAGGATGCGTTGCGCCACGACCGTCGCACGCGTCGAAACATTTGAAGCCGTGAAGGAAACGATAAACTCGTCGCCCCCCCAACGGGCTAAAAAGCAATCGGACGGTAAGGTGGCGCGAAGTTTGGCGGCGATGGCTTTGAGGAGTTCGTCGCCGATGGTGTGTCCGAGAGAGTCGTTGACGATTTTGAAGCGATCGCAATCGACGAACAGCACGGCCGCACCTCGATCGTTATCGTTTGGCAAGGCGGCGATCGTCTCACAGAGATGTTGGTTCAACTGAACGCGATTGGGTAAATCGGTGAGGTTATCGTAAAACGCCATGTGTGCCAGACGGTCTTGAGTCTGCTTGCGGGCGTGAATTTCTTCGAGGAGTTTTCGGTTGGTCGTTTCGAGGAGACGAGCGTGCTGTTCGAGCTGTGCGGTTCGTTCGCGCACGCGCTGTTCTAAGTCGGCGTTGAGTTGTCGGATTTCTCGTTCGGTGGCTTTGAGCTTGAGTTGGTTCTGCACGCGCACCAGGACTTCTTCGAGTTGGAACGGTTTAGTAATATAGTCGGCAGCCCCGAGCGAAAACGCTTTGACTTTATCGAAAGGATCGTTGAGGGCGCTGAGAAAAATGGCCGGAACGTCTCGGGTTCGCTCGTCGGCTTTGAGCGTTTTGCACAGGGCGTAACCGTCGAGATCCGGCATCATGATATCGAGCAAAATGAGGTCGGGGGGAGCGGTTTGGGCTGAAGCCAGTGCCAGCTTGCCGTTGAGGGCTTTGCGAACGCGATACCCCTGTTTCGATAACATACTCGAAAGCAGGCGTAGGTTGTCGGGGGTGTCGTCTACGATGAGAATCTCGTAGGTGTGGCGATCGTCAGCAGTCATGGATGTCGTTCGTGTCGCGTGTCGTGAGATCGATAAAATTCAGGATGCGATCGAAGCGGAAGTTTCGCGCCCAATCGCTTAACGTTCGAGCGAGAGAGGCTTCGGTTTCGGGGAGTTCGGCCGCTAACTCGAAAACGCTATCGTCACTCCCTTGAAGAGCGGCGTCGTGCAAACGCTCGAACCATTCGGTAGGGAGGCGATCGCACTCTATTGTCCGATCTCCTTGGAATTCGATCGAGTCCCGCTCGTCGGTTTCAGACAACGATTCCTTTACGAGATCGTCGCTGAGATCGCCGGAGTCGTCGGCGTACTGGACGCCGAGATGTTGCTGGATTTTCGCCAAAATTTCGGCCGCTCGATAGGGTTTTCGCACGAAGTCATCGCATCCGGCGTCGAGGACGGCCTGTCGTTCGTCTTCAAAGGCACTGGCGGTCAGCGCGATCGCGACCGTCTCGCACCCGTTGGATGCGTTTTTGATGGTACGGGTGGCTTCGTAACCGTCGAGAACTGGCATTCGCATATCCATCCAAATGAGATGGGGTTTCCATTCTCGCCAGCAGTCAACGGCCGCTCGACCGTTTTCGGCTTCCCGCACGTCAAAGCCAACGGTTTTTAACAGTCGGACTAACAAGCGGCGATTGGTGGGTTCGTCTTCAGCGACCAGAATCCGATAGACGGGTTCGTTCGGAGCGAGAACGGTCAGGCGGTGGGGCAACTCTCCCTCAGAGACGAGATCGCTGGCGAGCGCCAGTTTGACGGGAAGGTCGAAGAAAAACCGAGATCCGCGCCCGAGCTGGCTTTCGACCTGCATTTCTCCCCCCATTAATTGGACGAACCGCCGCCCGATGGTCAGTCCCAAACCGGTGCCGCCGGTGGTCTGGAGACCCGTGCTAGTTTGGACGAACGGCTCGAACAACAACGCTCGCTCGTCCTCGCGGATGCCGGGGCCGGTATCTTCAACGGCAAAGTGAAGCACGCAGGAGGCGGCGATCGGATCGAGCGATCGCAGGCGTACCTCGAAGGTGACGCTCCCGGTTTCGGTGAATTTGAGGGCGTTTCCTAACAGGTTGACGGCCACTTGTTGGAGTTTGCGATCGTCGGCTCGGATAAATTGAGGAACGGTTTCTTCGATGTCGAAGTGAAGCCTCAGTCTTTTACTCTGTGCTTTTAGGTGTAGCATATTGGCTAAGCGATCGCAGAGTCGGTACAGGTCGAAATTACGTTCTTCGAGTTCGACGCGCCCGGCTTCGATTTTAGACATATCTAAAATTTCGTTGACCAAGTCGAGCAGGTGTTCGCCGCTTCCGGCGATCGTTTCGAGATGTTGTCCCTGCTCGGACGCACTCGAAAACTGTCGCTGCAACAGTTGTGTAAAGCCGAGAATCGCGTTGAGGGGCGTTCGCAGTTCGTGGCTCATGTTGGCCAGAAATTCGCTTTTGGCCCGGTTGGCGGCTTCGGCGGTTTCCTTAGCCTGCTGGAGTTCGACGGCTTGCTGCTGGGTTCGCGCCAGTAGTTCGGCTTGTTGTACGGCGACGCCGAGTTGCGAGCCGATTTGCACGACGATTTTGATGTTGGCGGCCGTCCACTGGCGCGGTTTGTCGTTTTGGTAGGTGGCCAGCAGTCCCCAGAGGGTTTTTCCGCAAAAAATCGGCACGATAATATAAGCCCGAGCCTCGAGCTGTTCGAGGAGTTCGATATAGCAATCGTCGAATCCCGCGTGATAGATGTCGGTGACGGCGCGATAGGTTTTGCCTTGGCGGTAGAAGCTACCTTGGGTTTTTTGGAGATAGGTGTCTTGGACGATGTCGTCGGCACTTTCGAGGATACTGGCCGCACAGCCGACACGCTGGACGGCAACGCGAGTCAGTTTCGGATGTAGGTTGGCGGTATCGATGAGGGGAGGGTACGTCTGGGTGACGGATTCGGCCACGTAGGTTCCGCTCCAGTCGGGAAGAAAGCGGTAGACGAGAACGCGATCGCACTCGAGAGCGTTTCGGAGTTCTTCGGTGGTGGCGCTGAAGATCTTCTCGAGGTCGAGTGTTTGTCTCATGCGCGTGATGATGCGGGCGATGGCTCGTTCGCGAGCGGCGCTTTCTCGTAAGGCCGTCTCGGCCTGTTTGCGATCGCTGATGTCGATGTGGGAGCCGGTCATACGGACGGGACGTCCAGTGTCGTCCCAACAGGCGCGGCCTCGCGTGAGTATCCATTTGTACCGTCCGTCTTTGCACTGCATTCGGAATTCGACGGTGTAATCGGTTTGTTGTTGGAGATGGGTGGCGATCGCGTTACGGACGGTGGCGATGTCGTCGGGATGGAGGCGCGTCCAAAATTCGCTCGGGTCGTCGGCGATTTCGTCGTCTTCGTAGCCGAGCAGTTTTTTCCATCCGGCGGAGAAAAACACGCGATCGCTTTGTATGTCCCAGTCCCAAATGCCTTCGTTGCTCCCTTGGACGGCCAGTTGCCAGCGTTCTTCGCTCCGGCGCAGGGCAGTTTCGGCGTCTTGGCGCTGGAGGATTTCTGTTTCGAGGTGGGTGTTGGTCTCGAGCAGTTCGGTGGTGCGATCGCGCAAGTCTTGGGTGGCGTCTCGTACTCGCTGTTCGAGGCGATCGTAGGCTTGGCGCAGGGCGGCTTCAGCCTCTTTGCGGTGCTGGATTTCACGCTCGAGTTGTTGGTTGATGGTTCGCAGTCGTTCGGGACTCGGCAATGCAAGGGCTTGGGGAAGCAAGGGAATGAGGGTGAGGGCGGTGTAGAGGGACACTAATCCGGTAACGGCTTTGACGCTGCCAGAGAGCCAGTAGGCGGGATGCCACAGCGTCCAGACTTCGAGCAGGTGGCCGGTTCCGCAGGCGATGATGAACGCGCCGAACAGCCAAAATACACTGCGGAAGGGAACGTCTTGACGTTGACGCACGAAGTAGACGAGAAGGCCGGGAATGGAATAGTAAGACAGGGCGATGAGACTGTCGCTGAAGACGTGCAACCAGACGAGGGGCGTTTGCCAGAGGTAACACTGGCCGTGCGGCATATATTGAGTCGGCGACAGGAGCGATTCGAGAGCGGTCCACATAGAACGTCAGTCAGAGGTGGCGACAACAGAGCGTTAAATCTTGGTTCTATTGTCTGGTAGTTCTGGGAACCCGATCTCTTTAAAAATCTGTTGTCTTTTAAAGTTTTCGTGAATTTTATGAGTTGGATCGATATTTTCTCGGGAACTTTCGCTTGAAACTGGTTTGAAATTTAGCGAAATTCACTGAGGCGATCGCTCGCACTCGCTTCCTAAAATGAGAGTGTTTCTAGGGTGTATTGGGATACTGAAAGCCTCAACAACGGTTTTTCAGTCTAAAAAACTGATGTTCGTTCCCACTTCTTCGTCTGTGGTTCGCGACAGTGCCGAAACCATCGCACAAGGTGCGATATTACTGCTCAATACTCGCAGTCACGTTCTTCGGCGGTTGTTGCGGTGTTATTGGGTTTGGCAAGTTCCAGGGCTGAGTGGCTGGGTCGTTCGGTTAGCGTTACAGTCCTATAGAGCGCAGCCGTTTACCTGTCCTTGTCGGTATTCGGATATTGTCGAGGTCGCCCGCTTGTTACTCGGCGATCGCGACTCTGTTAAACCTCTTGCAGCAAGGCAGTCGAGTTTGAAGTCGGCGTTCGAGGAAATCGAGCGCAATGCTTGGCTGCGTCCGGCTGTTTTGAGCTATTTTGCCGATCGCCTGCGAGAGACCGAACGTCCGGTTTGAGCGTTTTTTTGGGGTTTCTCTCTTCTTTTCTTTCTCTCTCTCTCTACGTTGAAATCCCTCGAGGCTAGGCGTTCGAGGGATTTTCTTATTTCTGAGTCGCAAGTGCGACTTAATGGAGCTAAGCGGATTCGAACCGCTGACCCCCTCAATGCCATTGAGGTGCTCTACCAACTGAGCTATAGCCCCTTCCGACGATTTACTATTATGCGCGAAGCCTCGACGGTTTGTCAAGAGGTTTCGGAAATTTTTTTCGGACTGGCGATCTTCACGCCATTTGGCTGAGGTAGCCGACGTAGTGACTCATAAGGAAGTATACCGTCATCATGGCAGCAGCGGCAGCAGCCACGAGCGTTCCCGCAAACATCAAAGAAAATTCTCGATGTTCGATCGCCTCTTGCATTAGATGTAGCGACCAGGCGACCAAGGCCACCACGACGAACAGAATTACGATCATCGATTTGCCGAGCGGGACTCATTTACTTGACATATCTTAACACAATTGATTCGAGAAGGTGGGGGGTGAAGCGAGAAAGTCAAAACTCTCGCAACCCCCGATATGTCAAGCGATCGCGCCGCTCGAAAATTTAGGTCGATCGCACCGTCACCGCGCGATCGGCTAAGTATTTCTTAATCTCGTTCACACTCAACTGACCGTAGTGCAGTAACGACGCTAATAAAGCCGCCTCTGCTTTCCCTTCCGACAAAGCTTCGTAAATATGCTGACAGTTTCCCGCCCCTCCCGAGGCAATGACGGGAATTTCCACCCGTTCGGCGATCGCCCGCGTCAGTTCTAAATCGTACCCCGCTTGGGTTCCGTCGGCATCCATACTCGTGACCAACAGTTCCCCCGCACCCCGCTTTGCCACTTCTTCAGCCCACTCGAGGGCGTCGATTCCGGTATTTTCCCGACCACCGCGTACGTAAACGTCCCAACCCGGATTTGTCAGGTCTTTACGGCGTCTGGCATCGATCGCCACCACAATACACTGATTACCAAAGCGATCGCTGGCACGGTTGATAAACTCAGGGTCGCGTACGGCCGACGAATTAATACTGACTTTATCCGCCCCCGCCCGTAACAAACTTTTAATGGTTTCTAAGGATTGAATGCCGCCGCCGACGGTCAGGGGAATAAAAACTCGTTCGGCGGTGCGGTAAACCACATCGATGATGATATCTCGTTCTTCGTGGGTGGCGGTGATGTCCAAAAACACCAATTCGTCCGCCCCGGCGTCGTTATAAGCTTGTGCCAACTCTACCGGGTCCCCCGCGTCCTGTAAATCGACGAAGTTGACCCCCTTAACCACCCGTCCGGCACTCACGTCCAAACAAGGTAAAATCCGTTTCGCTAACATACTTTCAAATTTCGATATTTGGGAACAGCGCCAGACGCGCCCCGAGACGCGACGCTCAACCAGCCTAAACCAAACTCAGCGACATTAACTCGTCCGCCATCTCGAAATTCGAGGTGACGTTCTGCACGTCGTCGAGATCTTCGAGGGCGTCCATCATTTTTAACAGCGATCGCGCTCGATCTGCGTCGGTGACTTCGACAGTATTGCTAGGAATCCAACAGAGTTCGGCGCGATCGACCGTAAACCCCGCCACTTCGAGGGTATTGCTCGCCCGTTCCAGATTTTCGACGGTAGTATAGACTTCCGCCCCTGGCGTGTCTTCCTCGATTTCCGTGAGTTCGTAGGAATCCGCCTCGGCTTCTAGCGAGACTTCTAACAGCTTGTCTTCGTCGATGTCTCCCGAGAGGGTAACGACCCCCTTGCGATCGAACATCCAACTGACACAGCCGGTTTCCCCGAGGTTTCCACCGTTTTTACTGAACGCCACGCGCACGTCCGCCGCCGTGCGGTTGCGGTTGTCCGTCAGGGCCTCGATAAGAACCGCCACGCCGCCGGGTCCGTAGCCTTCATAGCGAATGGCTTCGAGGGCGTCACCGTCACCGAAGGTTCCCGATCCTTTGGCGATCGCCCGTTCGATGTTGTCGTTGGGAATTCCCGCCGCTTTCGCCTTGGCTACGGCGTTTCGCAATTGGAAATTTGCCTCGGGATCGGGCAAGCCGCTACGGGCCGCGACGATAATTTCCCGAGAAATCTGCGTGAATATTTTACTTTTTGCCGCATCGACACGGGCTTTGTGGCGTTTGATGTTTGCCCACTTACTATGTCCAGCCATAACCTCTCGATCGCGCGATCGATCGTCTCAGGAGATCGATCGGCCTCTCTCACTTTTCAGTAAAACGTTAATAAAATAGCAACAATCGAAACAGGTACGACAACACCGTGACCGCGCAGGCGATGGCGAACTGTCCCGGTAACGGTTGCCAAGAATACAGGTTCGCCGACGCCCACCATTGGGAAAACGACGGCTGCAACAGGGCTGCATACAACAACCCCGCGAGATGCACCGTAGCCAACCCCGCCAAACAACTGATTCCCAAAAACTCCACGCGACAGGGTTTTTGAAATGCCAACCACCCGCACACCCAAGCCCCCGGAATAAAGCCGAGGAGATAGCCGAAAGACGGTTCGCTTAAATACCCCAATCCGCCCCCTTGGGCGAAAACCGGAAACCAAGGGGTCAATCCCAGGGTGACGTAGGCAATTTGCGAAAGCGCCCCAGCGTTTTTACCGCCGAGACAGCCGACTAGCAACACGGCACCGATTTGATACGTCACGCCCAGAGAAACCGTTTGAGTCGTTTCTTGGGTCAAACTTCCCAACGGGTTGGCAACGGAAGCCTCGACCATCGTACCGAGAATGGTAAGGAACAACCCGATAAACGCCCAAAGTAGTTCGATGGGTTTGCTCAAGAGTCGCGCCCTCGAAACCTGTTTGAAATGGCGAACCGCCCGATATTGTACCAGTGGATATGGGTCTCGAACGGTTCGTCTTCGAGAACGTTGTTCTTTAACTTGACGTTCTCAGTTGGGGAATTAAGCGTCTTTGTCGCTATCGTCAGACGCATCGGTGTTAATTTTCGGAACGATATTCGGCCGTTCTGACCCTTCCCAACCCGCAGGACGTTTGGAGTTATACCAGGCGATCGAGCCGCCCACGACAGCCGCGATGAATCCGGCAACATACACTAATGTAAATGCCAAAGGAAAGCCCGATTCGGATTTTACGGCCGCTTCCATCAATAGGTTTTCTAACATAAATCCCTCAAATTCACCGATTTGTTCGCATGGATGTTAAACTTGCATATTTTATCAAGTTTTGTGCTTTGATTTAACGGTCGGGATCGCGCTGAGGAGCGATCGCCTCTCCATCTATCGCCTCGGGTGGCGGTTCGGACTCCGACGGAGAAATCAGTTTTTCTGGGGGAATCGTGGGCGTCGGCGGTGTGTTTCGGAACGGTTCGGGTTTCGTGGGTTCGTTGAATTCCGGTTTCGATAAATCGTAATGACGCTCGAAATATTCTGGCGTCCCGTATTCTAAGGACGGATCGGGGGTTTTGACCCGAACGCTGTCCCCGGCTTCCCCCGGCGTCCCCGGATTTAACCAACCGCCCTCGTCGGAAGAGGTTTGAGAGGCGTCGCGATCGCCGTTGCGTTCGTCGGGTTTTGCCTCTAATTCGATCGCCCGCGTTTGCAAGTTGGGCAATTCGGGAAAGGCTTCGACGGGAAACTGAGAGGCGATTTGCGAGACGAACTCGTGCCAAACGGCGGCGGCGGTGCTGCTGCTGCCAAAGGTGGGGGCATTGTTGTCGTTCCCCAGCCACACCCCCACCGCCAACTGGGGAATATAGCCGATAAACCACAAATCCCGCGCGGCGTCGGAGGTTCCGGTTTTTCCGGCTACGGGGCGATCGCTCAATTTGGCCGGTCGTCCGGTACCCGAACTCACCACTTGCTGTAACATCCAAGTGACGATGGCGGCACTGTCGGGATCGACGGCTTGGTTCGGTTTGGCTTGGGTTTTGGCGTCGTACAACACCTCGCCTTCGGTATTGACGATGCGGCGAATTCCCGTTGCCGGATAGTGTTTGCCTTGGTTGGCGAGGGTTCCGTAAGCGTTCGTCATTTCGAGTAACGTCACCTCGAACGCTCCCAACGCTAAAGGATAGACTTCTCCTAACTTCGATTCGATGCCCATCGCTTTGGCGACTTTCAGCGTCGGTTCGAATCCCACGTCAGCCAGCAATTTTACAGCAATGACGTTAACCGACTGCGCTAGGGCGTCGTGTAGTGGCATCGCCCCGGAATAACCGCCGCCGAAGTTCTTGGGTTGGTAGCCGTCGATGACGAACGGCGTATCTTTGTAAACATCGTAAGGGGAAAATCCCGCCGCGATCGCGGCGGTGTAAATAATGCCTTTAAACGTCGATCCTGGCTGTCGCAAGGCTTGGGAAGCCCGGTTAAACTGACTGACTTCAAAATCCGTTCCGCCGATTAAGGCTTTAATTTCGCCGTTGCGAGGATCGATCGCCGCTAACGCCGCTTCGCCAAACCCCTCCCTTGCCCCCTTCGTCGCCACGGCGTCTCTGACGACGGTTTGGGCGAGTTCCTGCCATTGGGGATCGAGGGTCGTTTCGACGATTAACCCTCCTTTTTCGATTTGTTCGTCCGTCAGGTATTTGGGGAGTTCCTGCCTTACAAACGTCGTAAAATAGGGCATCCGCAGTTGTAACCGCTTTGGCAGACGGGGATCGAGAACCAGGGGTTCGCGCGTGGCCGATCTCGCTTGCGCTGCGCTGATATATCCAGCTTCTGCCATGTCTGCTAATACTTCGTCCCGTCGCTGTCGGGCCAGTTGAGGGGAGTTGAGGGGAGAAAAATCGCTGGGTGCGGCGGGAAGTCCGGCAATTAGGGCAATTTCGGAAAGCGTCAGTTCGTTAACGGATTTGGCGAAATACACCCAAGCGGCATCGGCGACACCGTAAGCCCCCGCCCCGAGATAGACGAGGTTGAGGTATTTTTCGAGAATTTCGGCTTTGGTAAAGCGTTCTTCGATGCGCTGCGCCAGTCGTGCTTCTCGGAGTTTGCGATCGAGCGTAATCTCTTGGGTGAGAAAGACCATCCGCGCCAGTTGTTGGGTGATGGTACTGCCCCCTTCAACCCAGTCTCGCGCCCGTAAGTTGGCTCTAGCGGCGCGGGCGATCGCTTTATAATCGATGCCGTCGTGTTCGTAAAATCGGCGGTCTTCTGCGGCGAGAATCGCTTGAATTAAGCGTTTCGGGGCGTCTTCGATTTGTAGTTCGTCGTGGGTGATGGGGCCGGTTTGCTGCAAAATCGACCCGTCGTCGGCGAGAATCGTCATCGTACCGCGACGGGCAAAGGTGGAAACGGCGTCGGGATCGAGTCCTTGGAGACTGCGATCGATCGCTTCGAGTTTTTGCTGTCCCCAATATACCGTTCCCCCTGCAACCCCCACGAGACTCAGCGCGATCGCGCCGAAAATCCACCATCCGATTTTGGAACGAGACGAAGGCGGGGGAGGAGAGGGGAACGTTTTCTCGAGCATGAGATTTTCGTTAGAGTCCGGCGTGTCCGATGGCGAGTCCCGTCACCAACATTCCCAAGACGAGGAAGGGTTGGGCGCTGGCTTGGTATTTTACGTCGTTTTCAAGGGGATTTCGCATGAAATACATATCTTGGAATGTAATTTGAGGAATCACCAGCAGCATTAATAGAACGGCGTAGGCGTTTTGGTGAATGCTGACGAGATACGCTGCGATTCCGGTTTGGAAAATGTCGATCGACAGGACGCAAATCCAGGCGGCGGGCATGATTCCGAACATCACGGGCAGGGATTTCAGCCCCAGTTGGCGATCGCCTTCGACGCTTTTAAAGTCGTTGACGATGGCAATGCCCAATCCCGCTAGGCTGTAGAACATGGTCAACACGACGATGGTGATGTTGAGTTCGCCAAACAGGGCATGACCGGCACACCAGGGTAAGGTGATGTAACTGGCACCGAGGGCGTAGTTCCCCAACCAGCCGTTTTGTTTGAGTTTCAGTGGCGGCGCGGAGTAAATATAGGCTAAAAACGCCCCGACAACGGCGACGGTGGTAATGGTGGGAAATTCGTTTTCTGCCCAGACATCGAGGCCGTAGGCGAGGGCGAATCCTGCGACGAGTAACACCAGGATTTGCGTCACCACCTGGGGAACGGAAATCGCACCGGAGGGAATGGGGCGATAGGGTTCGTTGATGGCGTCGATTTCGCGATCGTAGAAGTCGTTGAGGGTTTGGGTGTAGCCCGTCATCAACGGCCCGGACAGCAGCATACAAGCCGCCGCCATGAGAACGTTTTCGAGCGTCCAGGTGTACGATCCCGAGGACGCCGCACCGCAGACAACCCCCCAAATGAGGGGAATCCAGGTGATGGGCTTCATCAGTTGCAGGCGAATTTTCCAGATGTTCTGTTCTCCTGCTTCTGCGCCTTTCATCCCCAAAAGCTGACGGGCTTTCGCGCCTCGTGCTTCCGGTTGGGGCGCGTTCTCGGGCGCGTTTTCGGTCGGTGACTGTGGCGTGGGTGGGTTAGACATACGAACTGTTTGCGATCGTGAATGTTGTTAAGGTTGCAAGCATTGTTTCAATACATTATGCAGGCGATCGCCCCTCGAGTTTAAACAAATCTAGGGGATTTTTGCCAAGTATAAAAATATGGGTTATAATAAAGGATTGTATTTATTCAAAAAAATATCCCTTGAGCCAACATCGAGAAGGAAAAGCCAGATTCGAGATCGGCGAGGCCTTTTACCGCCAAACGAGTCAAGTGGGGCGAGATTTAGCGGTGTTGGCGGCGCGGTTGGAAAAGAGCGATCGCGGGTCGTTGCGCGTTCTCGATAGTATGGCCGGATGTGGGGTGCGATCGCTGCGCTACTACTTAGAAGCCGAAGCCGATTGGATTTGGGCCAACGAAGGAAACCCCGACATCAAAGCCGTATTGCGCCACAACCTCAAACCGCTATTCGACGCCGGACGAGTTCAACTCACCCACAGCGACGCCAACCGCGTCTTTTTCGACTGTTACGCCCGTCGGGACTATTACGATCTCGTCGATGTCGATAGTTTCGGTTCTCCCGTTCCTTTTCTCAACACCAGCCTTTGGGCGACGCGCCTGGGGGGATTGGTCTATCTAACCAGTACCGACGGACGCACGGTGACGGGTCATGCGGGAGACCAAAGTTTGCGAGTGTACGCCGCCCGAACTCGCGCCCACCCCAGCGCCCACGAACAAGGTTTACGGCTGATTATCGGTGCAGCCCAGCAGCAAGCGGCGACGAAAGGGTTGGGGGTCGAACCTGTATTTTCGCTGTTTTCTGGTTCCGTGTATCGGGTGATGTTGCGCCTGGTGAAACGCCAGCGTTTGAACTCGCAGAATTACGGGTTTTTGGGTTACTGTCACGGTTGCGGCGAATATCGTACTTTGTCTTGGAACGATTTCGGGCGCGTTTCCCCTTGTCCCCAGGATGGGACGCCTTGGGTCGTCAGCGGCCCGATGTGGTTGGGGGCGTTGCACGATCGAGTATATTTGCAACGCATGAGATCGATCGCGCAGTCTTGGGAATGGACGAAGCGGGTGAAGCTGTTGGAAATTATGGAAGAAGAAGCGGAGTTACCGCCGTATTTTTATAAGTTAGGGATTCTCGGGAAGCGATTTAACGGCGACATTCCCCCGAGAGACGAGTTAATTCAGCGGTTGCGACAGTGCGGCTATCGAACGGGACGGACACATTTAGAGTCTCAGGCGATTAAAACCGAGGCGAGTCTTGAAACTTGCGTTTCGGTGATGGGGGGTGGTGCGTGACGCGGAGATGCAAGATCGACCGGACTTCGACATCATGGCTGTTGACGGCTGACGGTATAACCGAGTGCGTCGCGAACGGCTCGGGCCACTTCAGCGACTTCGTGGGGGTAAGCTTGTCGGTAGCGATCGCCTGCGGTACGAACCGAGGCTAAATGGCTTTCGAGACTGTCTCCCGTGAGTAAAACGCCGAAATCCGCCGGAAGGCGATCGGAACGCGGGGAATCGTCCGCGATCGCCTCGAGAATCACATCGCCGAGTTCCTTTTTATAGTGTGAAGCTTCGAGATACCAACGCATTTGTTCGGAACTGTTTTCGGGGGGAACGGCTTCGGTGGTAATGCTGTTATAGCCGCTAAAATCCCACAGGGGAATTCTCGAGTTTTGGGAGTGGCGGCGAGCATCTTCTTCAACTATCGCGACGAGTTCCCGTTTCCAATTCTCGAAGTCTTTATAGCGTCCCAATTCTCGCATTTTTTCCAGTTGTCGCGCGTGAACGGGGGAGATAAACACCTTGAGTTCGATGTTATGTTCCCGACAGTCGGCGATAATATCTCGTAAAACGTCGAGGGTGTCTTCAGAAAATGCTGGAATGCTAACATTCGTTTCTTCGACGCCAGCCAGAGAATAGTTGAGTTCTTCGCGAAACAGCTTGCGGGCGTTAATAGATTTGGGTTGACGTTGTTTGAAACCGCGATCGGTTTCGATGATATCCTGTTCGTAGTCGATCGCGTTTTTAGCGATGGTTTTCAAAGAGTCGATCGTTGTGTGACGAGAAATCAGGCGATCGAGATAGGTCAAATAGACGTTGCGATCGACAAATCGAGACTTGCTAAAATCTTCGCCGGGCGTCCAATTGATGCTGAAACTTCCCATATCCAATCCCAAGATTACGGTGTTTAAGGACTGGTGTGCGATCGCAAACCTTAAAACCTCGCGAATTTCGTAAATATGCGAACCTTCTAAAGCAGCGTTGTACGCAGACGATCCCTCAAATATTGGATGGAGCGGATCGATGCCGTTGTGAGTGCGCGAAGTTCCTAAAATCAGCGTGTCGTAATTTCCCCGTTCGAGATCGAGGGATTTCACCGTTCGTAATACGGGTTCGGAAACTTGGTATTTTTCCTGATTGAATCGCTCAATTTTAACGACGCGAAATAAATGTTGCGGATCGACGACAAAGTTAAAGCACGCCAATCCTAAAAATCCCGTAGCCGCAAAGGTTAAATATTTACGAACGTAGGCTTGTGAAGATTTCATCATGGGTTTGCAACAGGGAAACGCGTTTATCTAAAAACTGGAGATCGCTTTAGAACTGGAAGTAAATAAACTCATTTTCTTGGGAAATAAACGACGCGGCAATCACTAAAGCCGTCGCACCAAATAACGCCCAATGAGGTTCGTGCGTCCACTGCCACCGTCGGGTTTTCACCAACGCCGTTTCAGCAGTCTCTTCAATCTCAGGAAGGGTATCCGAAATGAATTCTTGCGTGTTGGGGGCGAAAAATGCGATACCTAAGAGCGCGACAATCCACACCACCGCATCTCGCGAGGCGATCGTATCGAAACCGTTGAGTCCCACCATTCCCTGCAATACCGCCGTTGCAGCCGCTAAATCCGTCGCACGAAACAACACCCAACCGACGACGATCGCCACAAACGTAACCGACTGTGCGCCGAGACGATACCACCGAGATCGAACGGAGGGTGTATTTTTCTCCCACCAGCGATGGACGACTAAATAAAATCCGTGCAATCCACCCCACAATACAAACGTCCAACCCGCACCGTGCCACAATCCCCCTAACAGCATCGTCACCATCAAGTTAACGTAGCGTCGCGTTTCGCCTTTACGATTTCCACCGAGGGGAATGTAGAGATAATCTCGCAAAAACCGAGATAGCGTCATGTGCCAGCGTCGCCAAAAATCAGCAATACTGACAGATTTGTAGGGCGAATTAAAGTTGAGTGGCAGACGAATTCCAAACAATCGCGCTGCCCCGATCGCCATATCAGAATAACCGGAAAAGTCGAAATACAGTTGTAACGTATAGGCTAACGCACCGACCCAACCTTGCGCGAAGCCGATTTGTGCGCCGTTCGCTGCCGCGTCGAATACAGGATTAGCAAAGGTGGCGATAGTATCGGCAAACACGACTTTTTTAAATAAACCGATGGAAAAAGTCGTCAATCCGATCGCCATATCGTCGCTGTCGAACTTTAATATTTTTCCCTTAGAAAACTGCGGAATTACGTCGTCGTGATGGACGATCGGCCCGGCAATCAATTGAGGAAAAAAGCTGACGAACAAACTATACTTCAGAAAACTATATTCTTTCGTTTCGCCGCGATAGGCATCGACGAGATAAGCGATTTGTTGAAAGGTAAAAAACGAAATTGCCAGGGGCAACACGATCGCCCCGAAATCGAGCGTCGTTCCCAACAGGTCGTTGGCAATGGAAGCGAAAAAGTTAGCGTATTTGAAATAGCCAATCAACGCGAGGTTTACAGCAATCCCACCGACGAGTCCCCATTTCCGAACGGAAGCCGTGAGGGTATCGCGACTTAAGAACCGCCCGACAGCGTAGTTAAAGGCGATCGAAAACAGCAGCAGCAGTAAATAGGGTGGATTCCACCATCCATAAAAGAACAGCGACGCCGCCACCAGCCATCCAATGGCGAGCCGAGCGTATCCCCAACGGTTAATGGCAAAAAAGCCGATGAGGGCAACGGGCAGAAACCCAAATATAAACGTGTAGGAATTAAACAGCATGATAAGTTCGCAACATCAAGAATTGATAACGTTTTATTTCACTGTAGGGTGCGTGACTTGAAAAATCGGGTATAAATCCTGAGACCGATCGCTTTGTCACGCACCGCCAATGTACACCGCCAACATACAAGGGTGCGTGACCTAAAGACACGAAAAATATGCTGCCCAACCCGCCAACTTGTCACGCACCGACTCCACAGGTTTCTCTTATCTCCCTTGTCCCCCTTATCCTCATAACAACTTTTCCCTTTTCACTCCGTTCACCTTGCCTCTGCAATTAACTGATTGAAAAGAGATTGATAGAGACGGGCTTGTCGATCGAGGGGAAAGGCGACTTCTGCCTTTTGCCGAGCTTGGTAACACAGTTTGTCGTGGCGTTCCTCGTCTTCGAGTACCCACGCGATCCCTCGGGCGAGGTCGTCGATATCGTAAGGTTTGACGAGATAGCCGTTTTCGTGGGAATCGACGATATCTTTCGGCCCCGTGGCGTCGAAGGCGACGACGGGCGTTCCACAAGCCAGGGCTTCCGAGGCGGTTTGCCCGAAAGATTCGTAGATAGAGGGAACCACCATCACGTCAGCAGCGGAATAGACCACCGCGAGGGATAAGTCGTCGCTGAAGCTGCCCAGGTAGTGAGCGTTAAACCCTAAATCCACGGGATCGTCGGGAGCCTCGGCACCGAACACCACTAACTCGACCCGTTCGCCCCACCCGTGTTGGCTGAGTTGCTGTAACGCGGGCATCAGCAAGTGAAATCCTTTGCGGCGATCGGCGGTGGCGGAGATCGCCCCGAACAGAACGAGTTGTTTGTCTTGGGGGAGTCGCAGCAAGTCCCGCGCCACTTTGCGATCGATGGGACGATAAACCTGAGTGTCGAGGCAAAAGGGAATCGTTTCGACGCGTCGGTTGCGAAATAGAGAACTGGCTTTGACGCAGTCGCTCATCCAGCGACTGGGCGTAACGATGGTGAGGTTCGCGTCGCGCCAGGCGTTCTGTTTGCGTTGCCACACGCGACGAGAGAGATCGTTGTCTCGATCGCTCTTGAGTTGGGGACAGCGACCGCAGTTGTCTTGGTAGCGATCGCAGCGTCCGCTATAGTGACACCCGCCGGTCAACGGCCACATATCCTGTAACGTCCACACTAGGGGTTTGTTCAGGTTGGACAACGTTTCGATCCGCACGAAGCCGTTACAAACCCAGTGCAAGTTGACGAGATCGGGGTCGAACTCCTTAACCCGACGGGCGATGTTGTCGGGGAACCATTGGGTAGAGAAGAGTTGGCGTTCTTGCTGGGGATACTTTCGCAGCGGTAGCCCTGTCGAGGGCGGCCCGAGTTTGGTTAACAGGCTTTTGTCGGCGACGACGCTGCGATCGCCGCTGGATTTCGCCCGCACGAGCATCTGCGACGGAACGCCGATCGTGCGTAAGCCCTGGTGAAGTCGGTAGGCCGCACGGGCAGCACCACCTCCGATGTCTGATGTACTGAGAAGGAGCGGCCGCATAGTCAGTTAAGAGCAAAGAGGATCGAGGGACACGTTAACCGGCGGGGCAGATGCAACATCTCCTAATATCGTCTTGAGAACGCTCTCGAGATAGGCGATCGAGTGTTGTTTGAGGTAGCCGTCGAAGTCGAAGGACAGCGAATCGTCGTGCGCCCCCTCGAGTAAGCGATTTAAGGCGTCGATACAGGCTTCGACATCTCCTTCGGGAATACTCGTCCCCATGCCGAACCGTCGAACTCGCCGTTCCATGCAGTATCCTTGGCTGACGACGAGCGGCTTTTTAAACAAGGCCGCTTTGGTTAAGATATTGCTGCTGTATTGGAAGTTTTCATAAGCCGCAAACAGTACGTCGCAACAGTCGATAACGGCGTTAAACGAACCGTCGTCGGGAATCGATTCAAAACGACACAAGCAATTTTCAGGATGGTTGTCGGCGAAGGTTTTAAATTTCACATAGTCGTCGTTCAAGTCGCGATCGAAGTCTTGGTTGAACATCGCCATCGACAGCGGCCCGGCAAAGACGAAAAACCAGTCTTTATCGCTCGATCGCTGGGCGACTTCCATCAGAGTTAACAAGCCCTTGCGTTTGCTCAAGGAACCGATTAGTCCAATAATTTTGCGACCCTTGGCTTTCTCGCGAACTTCCCGTACCAGTTCGTAATTGGATTGGGGTGGAGTTTCGTCGGTAAAATCGGGAAACGGAAAAACCGGTCGGGGAAGTTGCCCTTGAAGTTGTTGGGCGATGTCTTCGTCGAGGAGCGTTAACGCCTGAGCGCGAGACGCTTTGGCGATCGCCCAGTGATCGAGGGAAACGTTCGACAGGGGAAGTTTGCGATCGCCGAATCTCAGAGAACCGGGACGAAAGTACAACCCCGACCAAGGATAGGGAAAAATGCGATCGACGATCGCGCCGCTGAGATAGTAACTGAAATAGTTATCTAACCAGTTGAAAAACACCAAATCTGGCTCGACTCCGACGGTTTCAGTGGCTTCGCGAATTTTGCGGGCGGCGTAGTTCCAGCGGGCTAACACGGCGATCGGCTGGGGCAACCGACCGAGAACGGGCAAACTCTCGGGAAACTGCCCGAAAAACGGAATGTCTTTCTGTTTGAGTTTGGGCATCTCCACTGGATGGAAGTATTCGAGGGAGTTCGTACCGCGTTCTTCGAGCCAGTCGCTCACCGCATCGGGATCGGGGTAAAAGCAAAACACGCGATACCCAGCCTCGAGCATCGTTTTGCAAAACCCGCGCATATAAGTTAAGTGATGGCCGCTGCCGTGATTGGTATCGATAAAGGCGATGCTTTTCATAAATGGCGCATTAAGGGTTGGAAATGTCGAGTTGTTTTAAAATTTCATCGACCGCGCGATCGCTCGATCGCCCGTCGAGGGCATAGGTTAAATCTTCGACCACCTGCTGTTGAAATTCGACCGTCGGTTGAGGGGTCGTCAGAGCGGTTTCGAGGGTCGATCGCAGCGTTTCGGGATATGCGGTCGTATAACTGCCGTATTCTTCGAGATGTTTGTACCCCTTAGAGGGCCCCTCTTCAAACAAATCGAAGGCGATCGCTTTTTTACCCATCATCAGCGCTTCTTCCGCCACGGTCGAACACCGTGTCACCAGTACGTCGCAGATGGTCAGCAAGCGATAAACGTCGAGTTCGGACACCTCCGGTTCGATAACTAACACGGACGCTTCGACGCCCAACGCTTCGGCGACCTCTCGATATAAATTCGGTTGTTGGCTATCGAGGGGGTGCATTTTGACGATGGCGAACGCGCGATCGAAGGGGAGATTTCGATAGAGTTCCCGAATGTAATCTTGATATAACTGGGGTTCGTTGTCGTATTCGCGATACTCGCTGTGCAGACAGGTTGCGATGAGAACCAGGGATTTTCCAGCGAGTTGGGTTTGGGTGTCGGGATACAGTCGAAACAGCGTCGCTCGAACGTTTTCAGCCACTAAATTGGCGATGCGATCGTGGAGGGGGTTGCCCACCAATCGCACTCTCGAGTCTTCGACATCGTACTTATCTCGCAACTCCCGCTGTACCCGTTTTCCCCAAACCAACACCACATCTGAGGCGGCGGTGGCCAAACCGCGAACGCAATCCGATCGCGTTCCCCCATGTTGGATCGAGAGGGTTTTGACGCCGAATTTGGCTAAGCGATCGGCCGTATCGACACCGCAGCGATGGAAGTCGTAAAGGTAGCGGTGATCGAGACACATCACTACGAGTTTGTTGTCGGGATGTTTGCAGGCGCGAATTAAGGGGAAATAGTCGGTTTCTGGCGTAATTCCCAACGCTTCAAACGTCGCTTGCGTCGCGGGGGTCAGGGTTAACTGGTGGACGTTGGGCAGAAAAACGACGGTGACGGCGATCGCTCCGGTTTCCACGGGCGATCGCCGACATAAATTTGCCAGGAGGGGAACGAGCAATCGCTCTCCGGCTTTAGAGTAGAGCAGAACGATAATTTCGGGTTTCGCCTCTGACGCCGACGAGACTCGAGACTGAAACGCTTTTTGTAGCAGTCGCCCTTTGTCGGCAAAAGAGAGATAGTCTTGCAGTGAAAAGTAATAGTCACCGAGGAGGGTTTCTTCAATGGGTTTGAACGCCTGTCTCAACCAAGTTGTTACTTTAGCCATCGCTGCTTTCTTCCCTCGTAAATCCTTCGTCCTCAGCCGTCCGACCTCGTTTTAGCCGACGCGATATCGTCAACTCTAGGTTTGACGACAGGCCACCAGCAGATCGCAAATTTCCCGAACTGCCCCTTCGCCGCCACATTTGCGGGTGACGTAGGCCGCCACTTTGAGGTTTGCGGCCATGGCATCGGCAACTGTCAGGGGACAACCCACCCACTCGAGAACGGGAATGTCGTTGGCGTCGTCTCCGATGTAGGCGACTCGATCGCGATCGAGGTTTAAGGTTTCGCACAACCCTTGTAACGTCGAAAGTTTGTCCTCAATCCCCACATAAACATGGGCAATTCCCAAGGTTTTGGCCCGGTGGCGGGTGGCGGACGCACCGCTGGCGCTAATAATCGCGATCTCGATTCCGGCCTTTTGGGCGAGTTTGATGCCCTGGCCGTCTTTGACGTTGAACTTTTTCATCTGTTCGCCGCTGTCGCTGTAGTACAAGCCGCCGTCGGTGAGAACGCCGTCTACGTCCAAGGCCAGCAGTTCGACACGAGCGAAGCGATCGCGCAAATTGTCACTGAGATCGACGGTCATGCTAATACGGGAATCGCGGTTTCGTTGAGGGCTTCGCGCACGCGCAAAATCGGACGCAGTACGTTTTCGAGTTGCGCCAGGGGAATCATGTTCGGTCCGTCGCTGAGGGCGCGATCGGGGTCTTCGTGAATTTCCATAAACAGGGCGTCGATACCCACCGCCGCCGCAGCTCGTGCTAAAACCGGGGCGTATTCTCGCTGTCCGCCGGATTTAGTCCCCTGACCTCCCGGCATTTGGACGCTGTGGGTGGCGTCGAAGACGACGGGATAGCCCAGTTGTCGCATTTGGGGCAAACTGCGAAAATCGACGACGAGGGCGTTGTAGCCGAAACTGGTTCCCCGTTCGGTCAGTAGGAGTTTTGTCGCACCGGCCGCTTCGAGTTTCTTCACCACGTTTTTCATGTCCCAAGGGGCGAGGAACTGACCTTTTTTGACGTTAATCGCCCGTCCGGTTTTCGCCGCCGCCACGAGAAGGTCGGTTTGACGGCACAGGAAGGCGGGAATTTGCAAAACGTCCACCACTTCGGCGACGGGGGCGGCTTGGTAGCTTTCGTGAATGTCGGTCAACACGGGCAGTCCGAACTCGTCCTTGACCCGTTGCAGAATTTTCAACCCTTTATCGATCGCCTGTCCGCGAAAGGAATCGATCGAGGTGCGGTTAGCTTTGTCGAAGGAGGATTTGAAAATGTAGTTGATGCCGAGTCGCTCGCTCGCTTTGGCGATCGCTTCGGCCATTTTTAAGGTAAAGTCTTCCGATTCGATGACGCAGGGGCCGCCGATGAGTGTTAGGGGTTGGCCGTCGCCGATGGCGAGGGTTTCTGTAATTTGAGTGCGAATCATAATAAAGGTTGAACGGTTCGATCGATACTGTAAAATAACTGGTTTCGAGTAGAAAGGCGGTAAGATCGACGTAAAAATTAACGGGGTTTTAGAAAATCGCGGCTGCAATCGAGGGCGCGATCGTAAATTTCCTGAGTTTGCCGATTTATTCGATCGACGCTCTCGGGAGAGAGATCTTGGCGCGAACTACCCGTTTTTCCTCGACGAAGGTTATATCTGAGTTGTTTTAAATCTCTTTGTTTTAAAAGTCTTTTTCTATTTTCAAACGATTGATTGTCTGCGGCTTTTTGAAAGTTTATTCGATCGAGATTTAGGTCTAAAAAAACTGCGATCCTACTTAAGATTGAGGTTGCATTTCGATTGAGTTCCTCGTAGCAAACCCAAGCAATCGATCGAGGTTGGCGATCGCAAACGCCTATAGCTCGTCGAACGTGGTCGATCCAGCGAGGCAGGTTTTGGAGGCAAAACTCATCGACCGAGAAACCCGAGACTTTTTCCACGTTTGACATTTGCGGGTGGTTTCGTAAAAAGTAGTATTGAGAACTCAAAACATCATAGGCTTTCCGAAAAATGTAAATCGTTTTGCGATTGTCTGCATCTTTCCATTCGTGGCTTTTTACCACGCGATAGGGAAGACAATTTTTCGGATCTCGGGTAACTCTCAAGTTATTTTTATAAATTGAAGGTACCCATCGCTCGAACTCGTTTTCGTGCAATGTCGAGGTAGAAACGCCGTGATGCTGTAGCATCATATCGGCAATGAGATGACGCGTCCAACTGTTCCCCGAGCGAGGATAAGACAGCAAAATCACATCGTTATCCCGTAGGTTGACTCGATTTTGGGTTACGCTGCGAACGAACTGAGACGGCCTTGCGAGATTCCGAACGCGATCGCCTATCCGTGCAAGGGTTTGCATAGGTTGCATGGGAAACTACCTCGATTGGATATACAGCTGAGCTTTGTCTAAATCGTCCGGCGTGTTAATTTCGATCGCGGCTTTTTCGGTTTGACACACGCGAATCGCGTATCCGTGTTCGAGAACGCGCAACTGTTCGAGTCCTTCGCACTGCTCGAGAGGGGTTGGCGTCAGTTTGGCATACTCGGCGAGAAAGTCCTGTCGAAACGCATACAATCCCAAGTGATGGTACACCGGGGCCGAACCGCGATTGCGATAGTAAGGAATGGGAGCGCGCGAGAAATACAGGGCGTGTCCTCGCACGTCGCACAACACTTTCACGGTGTTGGGATCGCGGTAAGCTGCTTCAGAGTCGAGGGGACAGCCTAAAGTCGTCATTTCCGGCGTTTCCCCTTGGAGGTAGGGATCGAGGAGTTGCGAGAGGGATCGGGGCGTGACGAAGGGCTGATCGCCTTGAACGTTGGCCACCACTTCCATTTCGGGGTAGCGTTCGGCCACTTCCGCCACGCGATCGGTACCAGTTAGATGGTCGTCTCGCGTCATTTCGACACGACCTCCGAACTCGCGCACGCAATCGGCAATTTTGTCGTTATCGGTGGCGACGACCACGCGATCGAACAGGGGACACTGACAGGCGGCTTCGTACACCCACTGCACCATCGGACGCTCCCCCAGTCGCACGAGAGGCTTACCGGGAAAGCGTTGGGATTGGTAGCGGGCGGGAATGACGGCGAGAATTTTCACGTTAAAAATTTGGGAGAATGGAGAGCAACACGTCTTTAGAACACTACGGGGACGAACATCGACGGCTCGTCGAACACCTCGCTGAAGTCTCGTGCGGCTCGAGCCGCCGAAGGACGATACAATTAACCCATGCCGAAATTGCTAAAGGCACTGTCGCTACGCAGAAACGGTCTTTGAGGTTAGAGGGGAATCCCAAACGTAAGCCGTCCCAACAACTCGGCAATGGCATCAGTCCCGCAGTCAATGCGAAGGGGTGTCAAGGTCGGGGTTTAAAACCTAAGAAGCGAGGCAGCGAAGAGCCACCGCGCTCTAGGATAAGCTTACAGCAAGCCACTCCGAGCGATGTCGTGCAGTCGCAGCAGGCCGATGCAGCGTCGATCGCTATCGATGACCGGTAACACGGCGATCTGCGAGGGGCGGTCTTCCATAATTTTCAGGGCATTGTACGCCAGCATATCGGCCGTAACGGCAATGGGATTGCGCGTCATGATTTGACCGGCTTGCAGTTGGGCTAACTCGCTGGGATCGATTTTTTGAATCGCCCGCCGCAAGTCGCCATCTGTAATAATTCCGATCAGGCGATCGCTGTCGATGACGTTCACCGCCCCGAGTCCGCCTTTACTAATTTGCGTGACGGCATCGAGCCAGCTTGCTTCGGGTTCGATGACGGGGTTGTCGTTTCCGCCGTGCATCAAGTCGGACACGCGCACGGTCAACCGTTTGCCCAAGCGTCCGGCGGGATGGTTGAGGGCGAAATCTTCTGGAGTCAATCCTTTAAGTTGCATCACCGTCATAGCCAGGGCGTCTCCGAGGGCAATGGCGACGGTGGTGCTGGTGGTGGGGGCTAGGTGCAAGTGGCCGGCTTCTTTTTCGATGGTGGCGTTGAGAACCACGTCAGCGTTGCGAGCGAGGGTCGATCGCACGTTGCCGACGAGGGCGACGATCGGAACCTTACGCTGTTTCAAGCAGGGCAACATGGCCAGCACTTCGTCGGTTTCGCCGCTGTTACTCAAGGCGATCGCGATGTCGTCTCCCGATACGATCCCCAAATCGCCATGTAGGGCTTCTGCGGGGTGGAGAAATACGGCTACGACCCCGATACTCGTCAGGGTGGCGGCGATTTTTCGGGCGACGATCCCCGATTTTCCGACCCCGGACAGTACGATTTTGCCGCGACAGTTCGCCATTAAATTGACGGCTTTATTGACTTCCTCAGCGTGAAGTTGTTCGGCAACTTTGGCGATCGCTTCGGCTTCGAGTTGGAGGAGTTCGGTAACTTGTGAAAAATGATTTTGTGGGAGAAACGAGATGGGAGACTGCATCGGTTGCCCCTTGAGTTCGATAGATATGCGGACGCGAGTTCGGGGTTCGCGTCGTCAAACGGCTATTGTTCCTGTAGCGTACGCGATCGATTCTCGGATTGCCAAGCGTTTCTCCGTATCTTCATCAAAACAATAAAATCGATCGCCGAGTGTCAACCGTATTTATACGGGTTTTGGATTTTTCGATTCGGAGTGCGATCGCATCTAACCAAAACCCCCTACTGTTGCCCGTTCCCCGTTTCCCGTTCCCTCGACCGAAGGTCGCTGTCAAGCGGTTTTTGAAGGTTTGATGAAGCTCGCGATCGCGCGGCCGGAACGCTATCGTACGAGCGGATTCAACCACGGCCCTCGGGCTTTCGGCCGCCCCACGAGTTGCGGAACGGTGGCGTTTAACAGTTTGGCGACCGGCCAGGCGACGAGAAGGGACAGCACAGCCAGGACGAACGCCAGGAGGTTGGCGGTTCCGCTGTGGTTGAGGTCGAAGTAAGGAGCGATCGCCCGCACGATCGAGAGGTTGAAGCTATCGTCGAGGATGCCGTTTAAACCCAGTAAAATCAAGGTGCTGCGACCGATATCGAGCAAGGGAAAAACGGCCGGGGTCAGTTGGGCGATCGCGATCGCGGCTAAGGCTCCGGCTAAGGCCGTCGGGACGAATCCCCACCATTGGCCGTAACTCCCGACTGCCATCGACACGATATCGACCGACCCGCGAAACGGCCCGGTGTTGAGGTCGAAGGTCAGCAGTGCGATCGCCACACCCGCGATCGCCACGACTAGGCTACGTTTGCGATCGATTTGACCGAGACCGTCGCCGCCAAACAGTCGAATGCGGGCGCATCCGATCCCGAACAAATAGAACGAATACGCCACGATCGCCTCGTAGACAAACCAGACATCTCGTTCGATTCCGGTCAGCGAAACCACGAGATCGAACTTCCAATTGACAATCGCACCGACGAGAGAACAAGCGATCGCCGCTCCAAAAATTCTCGGCGTCGATCGCAGATATCGTTTCGCTCCAAAATGAAAAATTTCGACAACGAACAAACAAACTAAAAACCAGGTCGCCGCGTTAAATACAGGAAATCCGCGCACGAGTTTCAGCCAATGAAATAGATAAGCTTCTAAGTTCCAATCGACCTGTCCGCCAGTGGGAAATAACAGCGCAACGCCCAACCCAACTGTATTAAAGACAGCAACCGGCAACAAACGCGACAACGCATGATATTTAAAAAAATGCCCGAACCGATCTAACTTATCTTTATAAACATATCCCGACAGCACAAAAAATAGCGGGATATGAAACGAATGAACGAATTTTAACGAGGGCAATAATTCCAAATATCTGAGATCGACAAAACTTTCTAACAAATGCCCGTAAAAAACGAGAAAAATGCCGTAAGCTTTGGCGATATCTAACCAGGCAACCCGGACGGGCTGAGTCTTTTGAGGCCGTTCGTTTTGTAAGAGCAACATTGTTTCGACACAATTTCCTCAACACAGTTGTCGTTTTTTCTCATAGGGAATCCGAATCTCAACGCTTCGACTCCGCTCGGACTCAAATACTGTTTTTTCCCAAACCGACCAGCCCCTCTCTGTGTCCTCTGTGTCTCTGTGGTGAAGACTTCTTGAAACCTAGCTTATCGGCAAAAGAGGGAGGATCGAATACTGTTTTTTTCCAAACCGACCAGCCCCTCTCTGTGTCCTCTGTGTCTCTGTGGTGAAGACTTCTTGAAACCTAGCTTATCGGCAAAGAATGGAGTATCAGTCGGTCTTGTATTGCCC